>JANNCZ010000124.1:0-20833 GCA_031387185.1 Burkholderiales bacterium | reverse complement strand
CAGCTTAGACGCGATTGTAGTTTTATTCGTGTGTTCATTCGTGTTCTCTTCCGTTGTCACGGGCCTCGGCCTCGGCTTTGACGCGGGCTTCGGCTTCAGCTTTGAGACGTGCCTCTTCTTCAGCCTTGCGGCGAGCTTCTTCTTCAGCCTTGACACGGGCCTCGGCCTCGGCTTTGAGTCGGGCTTCCGCTTCAGCTTTGAGACGCGCCTCTTCCTCAGCCTTGCGGCGAGCTTCTGCTTCGGCTTTGACGCGGGCTTCTGCTTCGGCTTTGAGACGTGCCTCTTCTTCAGCCTTGCGGCGAGCTTCTTCTTCAGCCTTGACACGGGCCTCGGCCTCGGCTTTGAGACGTGCTTCGGCTTCGGCCTTGGCGCGAGCTTCTTCCTCGGCCTTGCGGCGCGCTTCGTCTTCAATTTTGCGCTTGGCTTCTTCCTCAGCCTTGCGGCGCGTTTCTTCCTCGGCGGCCTGCCTCGCGGCTGCTTCACGCACAAGCCGCTCGGCCTCTGCTTTGCGCATGGCGTCGAGCTCGGCTGCGTTGCGCGCGGCCTCTTCTGTCAGGCGGCGCGTTTCCTCCTCGGCTTTTAAACGCGCTTCCCGTTCGGCATTGATGCGTGCTTCAGCTTCAATTTTCAGCTTGGCTTCGGCGTCGGCCCGCTGACGCGCAGCGGCCTGGGCCGCCTCGGCCGCTTCGCGAGCGGCCTGCTCGCGCGCGCGCTGGTCGATTACGGCACGATGCGCCAGTACCTTGCGCGCCGAGTCGGTCAGACTGGCAGTTTTGGCTGCGGTTTCGGCGGCTGCCGCAGCTTCGGCGGTCTTGGCCGCTGCCTCAGTGGCGGCGGTATCGGCAGCGCTGCCGGCCTCGGCGGCGGCGCCACTTGGCGCGGCGGCATCACTGCCACTGCCAAACATCATCTCATGAAACTTGCGCGCTTCTTCGTCGGCGTCAATAGCCTTGGCGGGTGCCGATGTCGGTGGGACCTTGGCGCCCCCTCGTGCGTGCGCTGACACCGGCTCCGGTGGGGGCGTCGGGGCAGCCGGGGCGAAATCGAGATCCGCAGCCGGGGTCCATTCCGCTGGTGCTGCGGCCAATGCGCCGGGTACTGCGGCGGCCCCTGGGGTGAGAGCGGTGAAATCAAGTTCGCTGTCACCGCCAATTTTCTGGGCCGCAGCGGCCATCGCTGCCGAAGCAGGCGCTGCTGCTGCGCCGCCGGGGACTACAAACTCGCGAATCAACTCCAGTTCGGTCAGTTTCTCAAACACCACGCGCAGTTTCATCGGCGGCACGCGGCTCAGTTTCTCCTGCAATTCACCATAGGCGCTCTTGCCATCGACGAGGATCAGCGCCTGACGCTCTTCGCTCGAAAGCTTGATCGACTTCTTGGTGATTTCCAGCGATCCTTTGCCGGTTTTGGAGAAGATGCTGCGGTTATCCATGGCGTTTCCCGTTTTGTGCCTTTCGCCAAACCTGTAGCTGATCTTGCGATGCCAAGCTGTAAGCGTAGCACGGTCGCCGTGGACAGAGCGAAACTTGCGCGCCAACGCGGTTGCGCGCGTGATGCGATGTGCGGTCCTGTTTGGATTCTGGCGGCAGAGACGCTTGCGCGCTACCTTTGCGCTCAATTGCGATCAGCCGCCACTCGCCGCACGATGCCACGGCTACAATCTTCCCATGAGCGCGCAAGCACAGCCCCAACTGGCGGCACTGGCTGCTACGACGGTTTCGATAGCCGATGCAGTAGCGCTCGCGCTGTCGCAGTTTCAGACGGGCAACCGCGCCGAGGTTGAAGCGCTGTGTCTCAAGATAATGGAAGTGGAGCCGGAGAATCCCGACGCCCTGCATCTCACAGGCGTGCTGGGACATCTTGCCGGCAAGCAGGGTATTGCCCTCGCACTGATTGAAAAAGCCGTGCGTCTGAACCCGGCCAATGCCCAGTTTCAATACAACCTGGGCGTGGTGCTGGGCGTGCTGCGCCGCACGGAGGGCGCGCTCGCTGCGTACCGTGAAGCGGCGCGCCTAGAACCCGCGCACGCGTCGGCGTGGCTCAACCTGGGCAATGGGTTGCTCGAAGCTGACCGGCTCGATGACGCCATTGCCGCTTACCAGCAGCATCTGCATGTAAAGCCGCATGACCCGGCTGCCACCCTTGCGCTGGCGATTGCGTTCTATTCGGCGCGCTGTTTCGCCCTCGCGCGCCCGCACTACGAGCGCAGCGTGGCGCTGGCGGAGCAGGACGCGCGCGCGCGTTGGGAATACGCGCATTGGTTGCTGATGACGAACGATTTTGCGCGCGGTTGGGAAGAATACGAATACCGCTTTGACGCGACCGGTTCCAACGTATGGAACTATCCCTATCCGTTTCCGCGCTGGAATGGCGATGGGCTCGATGGCAAGACCATCATCCTGCATGGCGAGCAGGGGCTGGGAGACGAGATCATGTTTGCGTCGATTTATCTTGAAGTCATGCGCGAGGCGCGCCACACCATCATTTGCTGCCAGCCGCACCTGGCGGCGCTGTTCCGCACCTCGTTTCCCGGCGCGACGCTCCATGAGCAGTTGCGCGCCGATGAGGACGCATGGACCAAGCGCCCGGTGCCGTGGCTCAACGTGACTGCGCCGATCCACTATCAGATTCCCTTCGGCAGTTTGGCGCGCATCAAGCGCCGCACGGCTGCGCATTTCCCCAGGCACAACGGTTACCTCAAAGCCGATGCCGCGAAGGTCGCGGTGTGGGCGGGCAAGCTGGGGCATCTCGGCGGCAAGCGCGTCGGCATCTGCTGGGCTGCCAATCCGGCGGTTCAGGATGCGGTGGCGGCACGGCGCTCGCGCAAGAAGAGTTTGACCCTGCAAGTGCTCGAACCCTTGCTTGAAATACCGGGTACGCATTTTGTGTCTCTGCAAACCTGGGAGGCGGCGCGGCAAGTTGCCGGCGCAGCGCTGGAGACGCGCACACGCGTGCTCGATGTGAGCGCTGATTTGCAGGACTTCTCCGACACTGCGGCATTGATGATGAACCTCGATCTCGTCATCACAGTCGATACGTCGGTGGCCCATCTCGCGGGCGCGCTCGGGCGGCCGGTCTGGATCCTGCTTCCGTGGCAGGCCGACTGGCGCTGGCACGATAGCGGTGAGCGCAGTGAGTGGTATCCATCGGCGCGCTTGTACCGGCAACCGGCGCTTGCGGATTGGGCGTCGGTGGTGGCGCAGGCCAAGAAGGATTTGCGCAGCGAGGTCAAAGCATGATGGTGTGCAAGTTTGGGTATGGCTGATCCTGCGGTCACTGGCGCGCTATCTACGCTGCGCGACATGCCGCCGCACGCGGTGGCGCCATTCGCGCGCGTAAGGCCAGCCGCAGTGGCGGGCATGTTTTATCCGGCGCAGGCGAACCAGTTGCGCGCTGATGTGGAGCGCATGCTGCGCAATGCCGACGATGAAGGACGCGCGCCGCCACCGAAGGCCATCATCGCGCCGCATGCGGGCTACCTCTACTCAGGCGAAACAGCAGCACGCGCCTACGCACGCCTGGCCAGCCGGCGCGGCACGATTCGCCGCGTGGTGTTGCTCGGGCCGGCGCATCGCGTGCATGTGCGCGGCATTGCGCTGCCCGAGGCCGATGCGTTTGATACGCCGCTCGGCCCGGTCGCTGTCGATCAGGCTGCGGTGGCGGCCATTGTGCATTTGCGCCAAGTGGTGGCCGCGCGCCCGGTGCATGCTGCCGAGCATTCGCTCGAAGTGCATTTGCCGTTTTTGCGCGCGGTGCTCGGCGAGTTTGCGGTGGTGCCGCTGGTCGTCGGCGAAGCCACCCCGGCCATGGTGGCCGAGGTGCTCGACTTGTTGTGGGGCGGCGCGGAGACGCTGATCGTCGTCAGCAGCGATCTCTCGCACTATCACGCCTACCGTGACGCGCTGCGCATCGATAGCGAGACCGTGGCATTGATCCTCAATGGCGCAACGACCATCACGCACGAACAAGCCTGCGGCGCAACGCCGGTCAATGCGCTGATGCATCTGGCGCGCTCACGCCGCTTGCGCGTCGAGCTGATCGATCAATGCAGCTCGGGCGATACAGCGGGGCCGCGCGACCGCGTGGTGGGCTATGCCTCGTTTGCGGTGTATGAAGTCGACGCTGATGCCATCAAGGAGAGTGGCTCTGGGAGCGGGTCTCCAGAGAATTCTGCGGAAATCCTTGTGCCCCAATGGTTTCCGGCCAATGGCGGTGCGCAATTGGTGAGTCTGGCACGTGCGTCGATTGCGCAGGCGCTCGGCGCTCGCGTGGAACTGAAGGCGGACAGGCTGGCGGCAAGCGCGGCGGTGGCGGTGAATGCAGCCGGTACAACAGCAGGCGCAGCGTGCTCAAGTGATGCAGCGTGGCTCGATCAACCCGGCGCAGTATTCGTGACGCTCACGCTCGATGGCGCGCTGCGCGGGTGTACCGGTTCGCTGATGGCGCATCGTGCGTTGCGGGACGATGTGCTGGCCAACGCACAGGCCGCCGCCTTGCGTGATCCGCGTTTCGCGCCGCTGACTGTTGCGGAGTGGCCGCTGGTACGTGTCGAAGTGTCGCTGCTTACCGCGCCGCAGTTGATGACGGTGCGTAACGAAGCTGACGCCCTCGCGCAACTGCGGCCGCACGAGGACGGCGTGATTTTGGAGGCCGGTGCGCATCGCGCCACGTTTTTGCCACAGGTGTGGGAGCAGATTGCCGAGCCGCGCGCGTTCCTCGCGGCGCTCAAACAGAAGGCCGGCTTGCCGCCGGCGTACTGGGGGCCGGACGTGCGTTTGTCACGCTATGGCGTGGCGAAGTTTGCGGAGTAGCCGGTGACCGAGCTTGCGCCGCAGATCGCGCCCGCGCTTGCGCAGGTGCCAGAACATGAACATGCCGAGGCACAGGCGCAGGAACAGGCGCAGGCACATGCGCAGGAACAGGCGGCACGCTGGTGGCACGCGTTGCCGGATGGCCGCATTCAGTGTGACCTGTGTCCACGTGATTGCAAATTGCATGAGGGCCAGCGTGGCGCCTGCTTTGTGCGCGAACGTCGCGGCGATGCGATGTGGCTCAGCACTTATGGCCGCTCGTCCGGATTTTGCATCGACCCGATTGAGAAGAAGCCGCTGAACCATTTTTATCCCGGCACCAGCGTGCTGTCGTTCGGCACGGCTGGTTGCAATCTCGCGTGCAAGTTTTGCCAGAACTGGGATATCTCCAAATCGCGCGACATGGACAAGCTGGCGGCTGAAGCGTCGCCGCATGCGATTGCGCGCGCGGCACGTGAGGCTGGCGCACACGCGGTGGCCTTCACCTACAACGATCCGGTGATCTTCGCCGAGTACGCGATGGATGTGGCCGATGCCTGCCACGCAGTGGGGGTGCAGACCGTTGCCGTCACGGCCGGCTACATGCATGCCGCGCCACGCGCCGCGTTCTACGCCAAGATGGACGCGGCCAATATTGATCTCAAGGGGTTTACCGAGCGCTTTTACGCCAGCCTGTGCGCGGCGCGCCTCGCTGACGTGCTCGATACGCTGGCGTATGTGAAAAACGAGACTGCTTGCTGGCTGGAGATCACCACGCTGCTGATTCCCGGTGAAAACGATTCGGACGCCGAAGTGCGCGCGCTGTCACGCTGGGTGCGCGCGGAGTTGGGCCCGGATGTGCCGCTGCATTTCACCGCGTTTCATCCGGACTTCCGCATGCTCGATACGCCGGCGACGCCGCCCGAAACCGTCAAGCGCGCGCGCCGCATTGCGCTCGATGAAGGACTGCATTTTGTATACACCGGCAATATCCACGATGCCGAGGGCGGCTCGACCTGGTGTCCGTCTTGTGGCGGTGAGTTGGTGCAGCGCGACTGGCATGCAGTCGGCGCTTATCGCATCAACGCAGCAAACCGTTGTAGTGCCTGCGGCACGCATATTGCCGGGCGCTTCGGTGTGTTTGCGCAGCCGTTTGGGCGGCGGCGCATTCCGGTGCGTGTCGCCTGACCAAGCTTGCAAAAGCCCGCATTGACGCAGCGTTTACAACGTTCAGTTTGAGACGCCGCTTTGCGAGGGGACGCCAGTGGAATTTGATGGAATGCAATTTTCTGACGTGACGATGTTTACTGATGCAGCACTGAGGAGATCAGCTTGACCGAGTTTTTAATCGTTCGCCACGGCGAAACGGTGTGGAATCGTGAGCACCGCATTCAGGGGCAGCGCAATAGCGCTCTGTCGCCCGCCGGTGAGCGACAGGCGTTGGCGACCGGGCAGCGGCTGAAAGCGGCGGGCTGTGTGCGTCTGGTGTCGAGTGATCTGGGCCGTACGCTGCAAACCGCGCAGCCGATTGCAGATGCCACCGGACTCACGGTCGAAACCGATGCGCGCTTGCGCGAACGCGCGTTCGGCATCTTTGAAGGATCGACGCCGGATGACATTCGCACGCGCGATCCCGCAGCCCATGCGCGCTGGCAGGCGCGTGAGCCGGACTACGCAATGCCTGACGGAGAAAGTTTGATCGCCTTGCAGGCGCGCGCGCAAGCCTGCCTGGATGCGATCGCCAACCAGACGCAGGCAGGTGAGGGCAAGATCATCATCGTCACCCACGGCGGTGTGCTCGATATGCTGTACCGGACCGCAATGCGGCTTGCGCTCGATGCGCCGCGCACCTGGCCGTTGCTCAATTCGAGCATCAACCATATGACCATCGACGCGGGCGGCTGGCGTGTAGTGGCCTGGGGTGATGTCGCGCACTTGCCAGCGGCCGAGGATGATTTCGGCTGAAACAGTGAACGGCATTGCATTGCCGCGCCTTGCACGCGTAGCGCTGAAACCGTTGGTGCGAGCGGTTGTCAGGCCGCTTTCTGCTTTGCTACGCAATTCAGATGTAGATCGGGCGGTGGCGGGTTGGTCGTGGCTTGGTAACGGTTTGACCATGGTTTGGACATGGGTTGGTCATGGGTTGGCAGTGGCTTGCCAACCGCTTCGATTGGGTAGGACTCAAGCCTCTGGCGGTGCGCTGCCTGGGTCTGGTTCGTCTTTGACCGGGACGCGATACTGCTCGTCCGCCCAGGCCCCAAGATCAATCAGCTTGCAGCGTTCGCTGCAAAATGGGCGGTAGACGTTGGTGGCTGACCACTCCACTTCAGCGGCACAGGTGGGGCAAGCGACGATGGCGGCCATGGCAGCAGTGCAGTGGCGAGCGATGGATCGTTGATGGTGGTGCCTGAAGTGGCACGGCTGCAGACTGACGTGTCGAGACTACAAATTGCAGAAGGTCAACTCAAACGGCACGTTGGCGTCCGCCTGCCGGGTGCGCGTCTGGCTGGTCCATTCGCTGCCCGGAGAGGTGAAGCGTACCATCAGCGCGTATTTGTTGGCACTGATTTCCGGAGTGAACGGCGTGCCGCTTTCGAGGCGAATGCGCACCAGTTGCGCAACACGGCCTGCCAGCATTTGCTGGAATTGGCCCTGCACCGCCGTGTAGGACGCGGCCTTGCCGCTGTCGCGCAGCAGGCGCAGCACGATGCCAAGGCCATCGTGCAGTGGCAGCATCGGCGCCAGCCAGTGATTGAGGTCGTTCTGGCGTGCCCCGGCCGGGCGGTGCAGCCAGTAGTGATACGAAGGCAGATCAAACTCGCAGGCGCCGCCGGGGATGCCGGTGCGGTTCTTGATGCTCATCAGCCATTCGTTTTCGCGCAAGTGCTGTCCGGTTTTGACTGTATTGGAGGCGAGCGCAGCGTGGGTCACTTCAATTTCACCGAGCACTTTGGCGAGCGTGTCCTGTGCGACATCGGCACTGCCGCGAAACGAATTGAGCACCTGGCGCTGGCGCTCCAGTTCCTGCATGAGATCAGATTTGAGGTCGGCTCGGCCAGCGACATCGAGGATGTCAAAGATGGACACCAGCGCTGCATGATGATCAAGCGAGTGTTCGAGCGCGACGAAATGCTGCGCCTTGTCGAATAAATCCTCCAGCCGCAGGAAGGTGCGGATGCGTTCTGAAAGCGGGTATTCGTAGATGATCACTGCTGACGCTGTCCCATGCCGGCGCGTGGGCCGCTCCGGATGGCGGATTGTGATGCATGGGCGCGCCTTTGACAATTGGAATGTGCGGGGATGTGCGGGGAATGCGTGGCGGCCGAGGCTGCTGGGCCGGTTGAGCGTGGTGAAGTCCACCGCACCAACGAACATGCCTGGCGGACGGGGCTGGGCACTGCGTGCCTTTACTGGCGCGTGCATTGCGGCGCGTCCCTGCGCGCGGTGGTGCTACCGCGTCAAACCTGTGCTGAGGCCTTGCTGCGCGCGGCATCGAGATAGCGCTGATGCAATTGACCTACGCGCGCATCCAGTGGCAAGGTCTCGTCCTCATTGTCGAACAGATCGTCGGCTGCGGCGTGCCGTTCGGCACGCGTGGCTTGTGTGGCCATGATCGCGCGCACTGCAGCGGCGGACAATCCGTTGCGCGTCATCACGCGTCTGACTTGTGTCTCCTCGGCGCAGTCCACCACCAGAATGCGGTCAAAGCGGGCGCGCCATGCCGGATCGTGCTTTTGCGCTTCGACCAGCAAGGGAATCATCAGGATGCGGTAGGGCGAGGTGGCCTCGTTAGCGGCCTGCGTCGTGGCAGCGCGGATCAGCGGATGCAGAATCGCCTCCAGACGTTTGCGCTCGGCGGGCGCGGCGAACACCTGGGCGCGCATCGCAGCGCGATCTAGCGCACCCTCCGGGGTGATGAAGGTGCTGCCAAAGGCCTGGCCGATTGACGCCATTGCTGCACCACCCGGGGCCGTCAGGCGGTGCGCGATGGCGTCGGCATCCACCACCTTGATGCCGCGTGCCTCGAATTCGTGGGCCACGGTCGACTTGCCGCTGCCGATACCGCCGGTGAGTCCAATCGTGAAGGGCATGGCGCGCCGCTTGCCGCCTACAGAATGCCGAGATAGAGACGCGTCAGCTCCGCGCCCCAGATCAAGGCGATGAAGCCGGCACAGGCGAGGTAGGGGCCGAACGGCATCGGAACTTCACGTCCGCGCTTCGCCAGAATCATCAGCGCAATCCCGAACACGGCACCCACGACCGACGAGGCCAGGATGATCAGCGGCAGCATTTGCCACCCGAGAAATGCGCCAAGTGCAGCCAACAGCTTGAAGTCGCCATATCCCATGCCTTCCTTGCCGGTGGCGAGTTTGAACAGCCAGTAAACACTCCACAGCGCAAGATAACCGGCCATCGCACCGATCACGGCAGTTTGCAGTGGCACAAAGGCCTGCGCGAGATTGAAGCCGAGGCCGATCCAGACCAAAGGCAGGGTGATGGCATCAGGCAGCAGCGTGGTGTCGAAGTCGATAAACGCGAGCGCGATCAAGCTCCACGTCAGCAGCAGCGCGCCGGCGCAGGGGAGTGCATAACCGAAGCGCCAGGCTACCAGCGCAGAAGCGAGACCGGTCAGCAGTTCGACGGCCGGATAGCGGATTGAAATAGGGGTGCGGCAGGCCGAACAGCGGCCACGCAGCCAGAGCCAGCTCGCCAAAGGAATGTTTTCGGCGGCACGGATGCCATGGTTGCACACCGGGCAGTGCGAGCGCGGCGCTATGAGGTCATAGCGCGGCCCGGTGATTGCCGCTTCACCGCGCAATTCAGCGGCTTGCGCCTGCCACTCTGCTTCCATCATTTTGGGCAGGCGGTGAATGACGACGTTCAGAAAGCTGCCGACTGCCAGCCCGAGCATCAGGCAAAGCGCGATGAACAAGAGTGGTGTGGATTGAACGAGTTGGAGCATGAATGAAAAGGCGGCACCCTCGGTGCCGCCCTCTTGGACTTTTGGGTACGAAAGAACTGAGTTAGATCGCCTGCCCCATCTTGAAAATCGGCAGATACATGGCGATCACCATGCCGCCGATCAAAGTACCAAGGACGACCATGATCATCGGCTCCATGAGACTGGATAGGGCGTCGACCGCATCGTCTACTTCCGCCTCGAAGAAATCCGCGACTTTTGAAAGCATCCCATCGAGTGCGCCTGATTCCTCACCAATGGAGACCATTTGTATCACCATCGTCGGAAACACATTGGCATTTTGCATGGCAACGGTGAGACTGGTACCCGTGGACACTTCGCCCTGGATGGCTTTGGTGGCTTGTACATAGACTTGGTTGCCGGAGGCGCCCCCGACCGAATCGAGTGCTTCAACCAGTGGAACCCCTGCTGCAAACATCGTCGCGAGCGTGCGCGTCCAGCGCGCCACTGTAGCTTTGCGGATCAGGTCACCAAAGACCGGCACTTTCAAGGTCAATTTATCCATGAACACCTGCATCGCGAACGAACGCTTCCATGACTCCAAAAAGAAATAAATTCCCCCGCCAATCGCCGGAAACATGACCCACCACCACGCGACAAAGAATTCGGAAATGCCCATCACGATCAACGTCGGTGCCGGCAGGTCGGCGCCAAAACTCGAAAACACCTGCTTGAAGGCGGGGATCACGAATATCATGATCACGGCAGTGATGATGAAGGCCACAACGATAATGGAAATCGGGTAGAACAACGCCGCCTTGATCTTGCTCTTGATCGCAAGAATTTTTTCCTTATAGGTGGCCAACCGGTCAAGCAGAGTCTCAAGAATACCGGCTTGCTCCCCCGCACCTACAAGATTGCAAAAGAGGGGGTCAAAATAGAGAGGATACTTTTTGAACGCAGCAGTTAGACTGGATCCAGTCTCCACTTCTGTCTTGAGTTCCATGATCAGCCGCGCGACTGCCGGGTTTGCGTGTCCTTTGCCGACAATGTCGAAAGATTGCAGCAGCGGCACCCCCGATTTCATCATGGTGGCAAGTTGCCTGGTCAGCAGGGTGATGTCCTTGTCTGAAACGCTGCCACCACGCCGCGCACTTTGTTTCTTCAGACTGCTCACCATAACGCCTTGGCGCCGCAGTGTCGAGCGCACTACAGCATCTCCGGTCGCGCGCATCTCCCCGCGTACCGTTTTGCCGGCCTTGTCCTTGCCTTCCCAGGCGAAGGTGATTTCTTTCGGTCCCTTTGCAGCGGCGGTTGCCATGCGCTCTCCTTCCCTTGGAGGTTATTCGTGGATGCAGCCGAACACTATTCTGCGAATGCCTCGACCATTACTTGTCTGATGCCCGGCGGCACGACAGGTGACCGCCTACTGAATTGGACGTTGAGGATGTGTGGAAATTCAGTTAAGAATGCCAACATGCCAAGCATTGATATCATACGCTCAATTTCGCCCCCAAACTGAATGAAATTGGCACCGCAGCTTGTGCACCGCTTTACTCATGCAAGTCATGCTTTCCATACTGCGTGGTCAGGAGATTTTAGGTTGCAGCAAGCGCACGGTGCGCACTACGCGTCCCTCCGCATGAACAATGTCCATCGCACATCCGGCTAGCTTGAGACTGACGCCAGCGTCGGGGATGTCTCGCAGGTGTTCAAGAATCAGTCCGTTGAGCGTTTTCGGACCACTGAGCGGTAACTCCAGACCAAGTTGGCGGTTGAGATCGCGCAACAATGTTCCACCTTCGACGAGCGCCGTCCCGGCGCTGTCCCACGCCAACTGCGCCCCCTGTTCCGCTGGCATGCCGGTGGTGAACTCACCGATCATCTCCTCAATGATGTCTTCCATCGTTACCAGGCCTTGCAATTCCCCATACTCGTCCACGACCAGGGCCATGCGCTGGCGCTGCTCCTGAAACGTCTGTAGCTGCTGGAATACCGGTGTAGAGGCGGGTACAAAGTAAGGTTCCGTGACAACGGCCAAAATGCTTTCGCGGCTGATCTCGCCCCCAGCGAACAGTGCCGCTGTGTTGCGCACCAGCAGGACACCTTTGACGTTATTGATGTCACCGTCATGCACCAGCAGGCGGCGGTGATGGCTGGTGGTAAGTTTGCGCGCTATCACTGTCGGCTCGTCTTCCAGATTGAGTGTCTCCAAGCGTGCGCGCGGCACCATGACGTCGTCAACGCGGATTTGTTCGAGGTCAAACAGGTTGAGCAGGATGCTCATGTGTTTTTGCGGGATGAAGTGTCCTGACTCCAAGACCAGCGCGCGCAAGTCCTCCGGGCGCAGCCGCTGCCCCTCGCCTGAAGTATTGATGTCGATCCGGAACACTTTGAGCAGTAGCGACACAAACAGGTTGACAAACCAGTAGGCCGGATACGCGACTATGACGAGTGGTTTGAGCACGTAGCTCGCGGCAAATGCGATGCGCTCGGGGTGGGTGGCGCCGATGACCTTTGGGGTAATTTCCGCAAACACGATGATGAGGAATGCGACGATGCCGGTAGACACGGCAAGGACAGTCTGGTTGCTGCCGAACTGGGCAATGGCGATGGCGGTGATCAGCGCGGAAATGCCTGCATTAACCAGGTTGTTTCCGATCAGGATCACCGAGAGCAATCGATCGGTGCGCGCCAGCAAGGCAGTTACTTGCAGGGCGCCGCGCTTGCCTTGGCCCGCGAGGGCCTTGAGCCGATAGCGATTGAGCGCCATCATGCTGGTTTCGGCAATCGAAAAGAATGCGGAAACCAGCAGCAGCAAAGCCAGCGCGCCAAACTGCGCTGTTAGCGGAATGTCGTTCAAGCTGGGAGGGGCGGGAAGTTGCGAATCACCGCCGCAGTATCGAGAGACGGCTGCACACTGTCAAGGCCGGTGTGACAGGCCGGCGTGACCGTTGTGGCGCAGAACCGGCCCGTTGCACGGCGGTTCAAGAGGGGGAGTTTGTCAGGCCGCTACTCAACTGCGCCGACTGTGCCAACTTTGCCGATTGAACCGGTAAATTGGTCGGGGTGAGAGGATTCGAACCTCCGGCCTCTACGTCCCGAACGTAGCGCTCTACCAGGCTAAGCTACACCCCGAATTGGCCGCCCGAAACGGGCAACTTTACGATCTTGACCGCTGTGTCCCGCCGTGCAGCAGGTGACGTTGGAATGCAAATAGTGCTGTTTGGCACCAACATTTTTTCAAGCTTTTCGCTCGACAGCGGCAGAGCACAATTGTAGCAAAGATTGCCTGTAATCTGATTCAGGCAGTCCGCCAAGCAGGGCGCGCGCAGCGTCCGCTTCGGCCACGGCGATGCGGTGCGTGTAGTCGAGCGCACCGGTCGATTCGATGGCAGCGAGCACGCTGGAAAACGAGGCTTCCCCAGGCCGCGCGATGGCCTGCCGCACGACGTCGCGCTGCGCCGCGCTGCCGTGCGTGAGCACATGAATCAGAGGCAGCGTAGGTTTGCCTTCGGCGAAATCACCGCCCACCGCCTTGCCGGTTTCGGCAGAGACGCCCGCGTAGTCGAGCACATCGTCGGTCAACTGGAACGCAGTGCCGAGACGCATGCCGAATTCAGCCATTGGCGCCACTTGATGCCCTGCGCCGGCCACCATTGCCCCGAGGCGGCCTGCCGCTTCGAATAGCTTCGCGGTCTTGTAGCGGATCACGCGCAGATATTGCTCCTCCGATACGTCCGTGTCGCCGATATGCATCAGTTGCAGCACCTCGCCTTCCGCGATCACGTTGGTGGCCTCCGACAACACGGCCATTACTTCCATGCTCCCACCTGCGACCATCGTCTGGAACGAGCGCGAGTAGAGAAAATCTCCGACAAGTACGCTGGCGGCGTTGCCAAACAGCGCGTTGGCGGTTTTGCGTCCGCGCCGCAGGCCTGATTCATCTACCACGTCATCGTGGAGCAAGGTCGCGGTGTGAATCAGTTCAATGACTGCCGCGAGTTCTTGTGCTTTCGGCCCTTTGTAGCCACAGGCTCCTGCCACCAGCAGCAGCAGCACCGGCCGCAGCCGTTTGCCGCCGGCGGAGATGATGTACTCGGCGATTTGTCCGACCAACGCCACTTCGGATGCAAGGTGCGCGCGGATGACAGCATCCACCGCCGCCAGGTCGGTCTCGATCGGTGCCCGCAGGCTGGAACTTTGCATGTTTTGATCCGCTGGAAGAGGGGCGAGTCTAGCCGCGCCCGGTGCCGAAATCAACCCATGCATGCGTCTTGACGGTGACACCCACTGCGCCACCATGGGCGAAGCCAAATTTACCGGAAGTCTTTGACTGGAATGGGAATTTCTTCTATACTACTCGGCTCTCTCGCAATCGTTGCGGGGGCTGGCCGGGCCGTTTCGGCAGCGCATCATCGCGTGTTTGCAGGTTTCTCCAAATAGTGCGGCGTAAAGCCTTGTGCCGGAGATTTCTGAATGCGCCGGCGTGACGCCCATTTTTGAAGGAATCAACCATGTATGCGGTCATAAAAACCGGCGGCAAGCAGTATCGCGTTGCCAATGGCGAAAAATTAAAGGTAGAACAGATACCTGCAGACATCGGTCAAGAAATCGTTCTCGATCAGGTGTTGATGGTAGGTGTCGGAAGTGATGTCAAGGTAGGTGCGCCGCTGGTGGCAGGCGCGACGGTCATGGCCAAGGTGGTATCGCATGGCCGTGCCGACAAGGTCAAGATTTTCAAGCTGCGCCGCCGCAAGCATTACCAGAAGCATCAGGGGCATCGTCAAAACTACACCGAGATCGAAATCTCGGCGATCAACGCGTAAAGGGAGCGTCTCATGGCACACAAAAAAGGCGGCGGCTCCACCCGCAATGGCCGCGAATCCGAATCGAAACGTCTCGGCGTCAAAAAATATGGCGGCGAGCACGTGATTCCCGGCAACATCATCATACGGCAGCGCGGCACCGAGTTTCATGCCGGTGACAACGTCGGCATGGGCAAAGACCACACGCTGTTCGCGACTGCCGAAGGCAAGCTGTTGTTCGCGGTCAAGGGCGTGCGTCAACGCCGTACCGTGAGCGTAGTCACCGCCTGAGCCTCACGGGCTTCCGGTTCAGCTGCGCCTCTCTGAAAAGCCCAACTGGTTCCGGCCGGTTGGGCTTTTTTGTTGACGCGGCGCGAATCACGTACCGCTGAGCAAGCAAAAAAGCTGAACAACTGAACAAGTACCACTAGGCAAATACCATCAAGCAAGCGCCGTCAAGCGCGCAACATCGAGCGAACACCACGAAGCGGTAACGCTGCATCCAGAACCCGGAAGCCAATCGCCATGAAATTTGTTGATGAAGCCAGAATCAAAGTGCGCTCCGGCGATGGTGGCCGGGGCATGGCATCGTTTCGCCGTGAAAAATTCGTCCCAGAAGGCGGTCCGGACGGTGGCGACGGTGGCCGCGGCGGCAGCGTCATAGCTGTCGCTGACCGCAACATCAACACCCTGATTGATTACCGCTACGCGCCCCTGCACCGTGCCAAAAATGGCGAGGCGGGCCGCGGCTCCGATCAATACGGCAAAGGCGCAGATGACATCCTGTTGCGCATGCCCGTCGGCACCGTGATCGTCGATGAAATCACGGGCGAAACGCTGGCCGATCTCGCCGTCGACGGGGCGCGCGCCACTCTGGCCAAAGGCGGCGAAGGCGGTCTCGGCAATATTCATTTCAAGTCGAGCACCAACCGCGCGCCGCGCCAGTACACCACCGGGGTCGAAGGTGAAGAGCGCGAGCTGAAACTTGAGTTGAAAGTGCTGGCCGATATCGGCCTGCTCGGCATGCCCAACGCCGGTAAGTCCACCTTCATTCGCGCGGTGTCCAATGCCCGCCCGAAAGTGGCAGACTATCCGTTCACCACCCTGCACCCGAACCTCGGCGTGGTGCGCGCCACCGACACCATTGATTTTGTGATCGCCGACGTACCCGGGCTGATCGAGGGCGCAGCCGATGGTGCGGGTCTCGGCATCCAGTTCCTCAAACATCTGCAACGCACCCATTTGTTGCTGCATCTGGTTGACCTTGCGCCGTTTGACCCCGCCGCCGATCCCGTGGCCGAGGCACGCGCCATCGTTGCGGAACTCAAGAAGTACGACAAAGCCTTGCACGCCAAGCCGCGCTGGTTGGTGCTCAACAAGACCGACCTGATTGGCTCTGAGGCAGAATGTGACAGCCGAGTCAAAGAGTTCGTGCGCCGTCTGCGCTGGAAGGGGCCGGTCTATACCATCTCTGCCATCACCGGTGAAGGCTGCCGCAATTTGTGCCGGATCGCAGGCGAATTTCTCGACGCCAAGCGCAAGCAGGAGCGTGCATGAGCCATCGTGCCATGCCTTCGCTAAAAACGGGTATCTATACCGGCGCGTGCGACCCTGAGGGCGTCCGATGACTGCCATCGCCAGCGCCAGGCGCATCGTCGTCAAGGTCGGCTCATCGCTGGTCACCAATGACGGACGCGGCCTCGATGCCGCCGCCATCGCGCTCTGGGCGCAACAAATTGCTGCCTTGCGCGCAATGGGCAAGGAAGTCGTGCTGGTCTCGAGCGGTGCCATCGCCGAAGGCGTGCAGCGCCTCGGCTGGGCGCGCCGCCCGCATGCGATTCATGAGTTGCAGGCGGCTGCGGCGGTGGGGCAAATGGGTCTCGTGCAGGTTTACGAATCCTGCTTTCGCCGGCATGGGCTGGAAACCGCGCAGGTGCTGCTCACCCACGACGACCTCGCCGACCGCAAGCGCTATCTCAATGCGCGCTCTACCTTGGTGACGCTGCTCGCGCTCAAGGTCATCCCGATCATCAATGAGAACGACACCGTCGTCACTGACGAAATCAAGTTCGGCGACAACGATACCCTCGGCGCGCTGGTGGCCAATCTGATCGAGGCCGACGTGCTCATCATCCTGACCGACCAGGAGGGGCTGTTTACGGCAGACCCGCGCCGCGACCCCGCAGCCACTCTCGTCGGTACGGCGGCAGCAGGAGACGCGACTCTCGAAGCCATGGCGGGCGGTGCCGGCTCCACTCTCGGCAAAGGCGGCATGATTACCAAAATTCTGGCGGCCAAACGTGCTGCCAAGAGTGGCGCACACACGGTGATTGCCTCGGGCCGCGAGCCGGATGTGTTGACCCGTCTCGCAGCAGGCGAAGGAGTCGGCACACATTTAATCGCGGCCACGCCTCTGGTGTCCGCGCGCAAGGCCTGGTTGTCAGATCATTTGCAGGTGCGCGGCTCGGTCACGCTGGACGACGGTGCCAGCCGGGCCTTGCAAAGTGGCGGCAAGAGCCTGCTACCGGTGGGGGTGACAGCAGTCTCAGGAGAGTTCGAGCGCGGTGAAGTGGTGGCAATTCGCGCGGCTGACGGACATGAAATCGCGCGCGGCCTGGTGAACTACACGGCCAGTGAAACAAGGCTGATCATGCGCAAAGCGTCGGGCGAGATTGAAGCGGTGCTGGGATTTGTCAACGAACCTGAGCTGATCCATCGCGACAATCTCGCTTTGCTGTGACCTTGCGGCGAGGGTGGTTTGATCGCGCGAGGTTTCGCTGACGCTATCGTGATGCGGCGCTGATGCAGTCCGGGCGAACGGCAAACTCACCGTGCGCGCCGGTCTGCAATCGGGAAATGAGTCTGAAACCCTTGGTAGTCAAGGGTTTCAAGTGATGAAGCCGCCCACCTACGGGCAATAAAAAAGCCCCGCATGCGGGGCTTTTTTAATTCAGGACAGCACTCAGATTTGCGTGAGCAAGGTCTCTGCGTTGCTGACTTCAAACTTGCCAGGTGCTTCGCGATTGACGCTCTTGACCACGCCGTTGTCCACGAACATCGAGAAGCGGTCAGAACGCACGCCCATGCCGCGCGCGGTGAGATCCAGCGTCAAGTCGAGCTTTTTGACGTAGTCGGCGCTGCCGTCCGCCATCATGCGTACCTTGCCCGCGGCCTTTTGCTCACGGCCCCAAGCACCCATGACGAACGCATCGTTCACCGAGATGCACCAAATTTCGTCGACGCCCTTGGCTTTCAACGCATCGTAGTGGGTAAGGTAACCGGGCACGTGCTTGGCCGAGCAAGTGGGCGTGAACGCGCCGGGCAGCCCGAAGATGGCAATTTTCTTGCCTTTGACCAACTCTTCAACCTTGAAGGTGTTGGGGCCGAGCGTGCAGCCGTTGCCTTCCACTTCGACGAACTCGTTCAGCGTGCCCGCAGGCATCGTATCGCCAGCTTTGATGGTCATGTGCATATTCCTATGTGTGAGTGGTGGGGGCTGGCGCCGCTCGCGGCAGTTTGCGCGGCAAAGGGCTGGATTGGCTGGATTCGATCGTTCAACACAGCGTGCGCCATTGGTAGCGATTGTAGCGTGCAGCGCGCTTTGTGGTTATGATTCCCGCCGCAGGGTGTGACCGCCGCCGCGCGCGAATCGTAAGCCTGCGGAAGTGAACGATGCTGAATGATGCTGAATGATGGTGAGTGACGGTGAGTGACGGTGAGGCCGACAAAAGGGGACAGCATGACAGTCATTGCGATGGGCCGGGAAATGGGCAGTCTGGGCAAAAAGATTGCGGAGAGCGTCGCCCGCAAGCTCGACTTGCCGGTGATCCACTACGAAATCATCGATCACCTGTCAGACCGTTCACGCGTGCGGCGCAGCCACGTGGTGCGATTGCTGGACCCCAAGGATGATCCGGCAAGCACTTTGACTGCCGATCACACCCTGCCGGCGATTTTGTCAGCCTACGATATTCTGGAGTTGGCGTCCCTGCCGGAAGGCGCGCTGCTGCGCGGGTGGGGTGCGACCGCACTGCTCAAAGACGTGGCCCATGTGGTGCGGGTGCGCATTACCGCACCCGCAGAAGTGCGGCTCAAAACCTTGCGCAAGAAATTCACCAACGCATCAGCGGACGTCTTGCGGCAAGAGATGGCGCTGTTCGACGAAGCGCATGCGGCCATCATGCAACGTCACTTTGGCGTGGATTATCGCGATGACACTGGTTACCACCTGACGGTGGATTCGAGCACGACGCCGATAAACAAGTGTGTCGAGCGCATCGTCGCGCTGGCGCGAGAGTCGCGCTTCGAAGAGACAGCAGCCTCACGCAAGCAGCTCGCAAGTCTGATGACCGAGGCCCATGTCAAGGCGCTGCTGAAGCTGCATCCGCCGACGCGCGATCTGGCTATCGAGGTGGCCGCTGAAGGGCGCCTCGTGCGCCTCGCGGGGCGCGTTGCCAGCAATGACCTGAAGGCGCGTTGTGAGTTGGTGGCCTGGCGCGTGCCGGGTATCGAGGGTGTGCAAAACGCGTTGGCGGTGGCAGCCTAGCCGCTGGCAGTGATGGCCTAACGCATGCCCGGCATGCCGCCGCCCATCAGGCGGCCCATGCCCCGCATCATTTTCTGCATGCCGCCTTTTTTGATCTGCTTCATCATGCCCTGCATCTGCTCGAACTGCTTGAGCATGCGGTTCACTTCCTGCACCTGAACCCCCGCGCCTTTGGCGATGCGTTGTTTGCGCTTGGCCTTGATCAGTTCCGGCTTGGCGCGCTCCTCGCGCGTCATCGAATTGATGATGCCTTCCATGCGCCCCACGTCTCGCTCTGCGCGGTTCATGTCGGCACCCTGCGCGGCGTTGGCCAGTTGCGCGGGCAGTTTGTCGATGAGGGACGAGAGACCGCCCATTTTGCGCATCTGCCCAATCTGGCTCTTGAAATCGTCGAGGTCGAAGCCTTTGCCGGCCTTGAACTTGTCGGCAAATTTGCGTGCCTCATCAACGTCGATGTTCGCTTGTGCTTCCTCGACCAGCGACAGGATGTCGCCCATGCCGAGGATGCGGCTGGCCATGCGCTCGGGGTGAAACACCTCAAGCCCGGCAAGCTTTTCGCCGGTTCCGGCAAACTTGATCGGCGCGCCGGTGATGTGCTTAACAGAGAGGGCGGCACCGCCGCGCGCGTCGCCATCGAGCTTGGTGAGGATGATGCCAGTGAGCGGCAGGGCGTCGTGAAATGCCTTGGCTGTGTTGACGGCGTCCTGCCCGAGCATGGCATCGACGACGAATAGCGTCTCCACCGGATTGAGTGCGGCGTGCAGGGCGCGGATCTCCTGCATCATGGCTTCGTCCACGCCGAGACGGCCGGCGGTATCGACGATCAGAACATCATGAAAATGGTTCTTTGCCCACTGCACCGCATTGCGGCCAATCTCTACCGGCAGCTCGCCGGTTGCCGACGGGAAGAAATCTGCGCCCGCCTGCGCCGCAACGGTTTCAAGCTGCTTGATGGCTGCCGGGCGGTACACGTCAACCGAAACCACCAGCACCTTTTTCTTTTGCTCTTTGAGCCAGCGCGCGAGCTTGCCCGCCGTGGTGGTCTTGCCCGCGCCCTGCAGGCCGGCCAGCAAAATGATCGCGGGCGGGGTCGTTGCGAGATTGAGGCCGGCAGCCTCGCCACCCATGATGGCAGCCAGTTCGCGGTGCACCACGCCGACCAAGGCCTGGCCGGGGGTGAGCGAACCGACGACCTCCTGCCCCTCGGCCTGGGTCTTGATGCGCGCCACAAAGTCGCGCACCACCGGCAGGGCGACATCGGCTTCAAGCAGGGCCATGCGCACTTCGCGCAGCATCTCGACCGTGTTGGCCTCGGTGAGACGCGCTTCGCCGCGCAGGGTTTTGACCACCTTCGAGAGGCGGCCGGACAGGTTGTCTAACATGCTTGCACTACAATCATTGGATGGCTTCGATTTTACTCCACGGCCTCGTGGTGACGCTGTACGCGGGCCTTGCCTGGCACTTCTGGCGCACCCGCTGGAGAAATGAACGCGCCTTTAAGAATGGCTCCCACCAACGGTTTTTGACCGATAGCCTCGGATTTTTGTGGTGGGAGCGCGCGCTGCTGACTGCCGCTGTCGCGCTCCATGCGGTGCTGCTGGCGGATGCTGTCCTGGGCGGCGGCCAGTTTCGTTTTGGCTTTGCCCACGCACTGTCGATGATGGCGCTGCTGGCGCTGATCTTCTACGGGATCGAGAGTCTGATTCATCGCCTTGAAGGCATGCCGGCTCTGGTGCTGCCCTCGGCGGCGGTGTCGGCCGCGCTGCCC
>JANNCZ010000098.1:0-3007 GCA_031387185.1 Burkholderiales bacterium | reverse complement strand
GGAAGGCGGGTACGTCGTAACGCCGGGCATGAATAGATCTGATTTGGTTCGCCACGCAATTGACCAGCTTGCCGCCAGCGCGACACCCGACGCCCAAGATATTTTGCGCAAACTTGGCGGCATGACCAAACTTGCAAAATGGGGGGGGCAATTTGAGCAAGCGAGCGCTACTCAGCAGGTTGTATCGCGCGACACGACGTTTCGCCACCCAGGCCCCGAGGAAGTAACAAGCGCGCTATTCGCAGGCAAGCCCGCCAATGCCGCAGATGTAGCTGCCATCGTGAATGAAGTGTTGAGCATATTGGCCAAAGAAATTCGCGGGAATGATTTGAATATTGGGAAGCAGTTTTGGAATGTGGATTCGCACGGTCGATTCGATACGCCGAGACCGGAAGAAAGTTGCCGCGACTCTCTGGCGCTCCTGTTGCGTGAACGTCTGCGCCGGTACTCGATTGAGTGCTTGGCCGAAACTCGACATGGAGATGGGAAGCGGTCCGATATCTGGTGTACTTACGGAAAATGGGGTATTCCAATCGAAGTAAAAAAGGACGTCCACGGAAACCTATGGACTGCAATGGACTCGCAGTTAATCGCTCAATACTCAACCGATCCGCGTTCGAGCGGGTTCGGAATCTATCTCGTACTTTGGTTTGGCGGCGGTACTCGCATGTCTCCACCGAAGACTGGAAAGAAGCCGTTGACAGATGGGGAATTGAGGTCGCGGCTTGAGAGCCAGCTTGACAGTGGCAAGCGAAGACTGATTTCGGTGATTGTTTTGGATTGTGCATCTCCCTGAGCGTAGTGAGTGCATCTTGACCGCCAAGAAGTCATGTGAGTTGGCACGCATGCTAAGGTAGCGCCATGGAAAAGCGCGTCGTATTCCGCTCTGCGTGGTTGCCCTACGCGTTGATCGCGCCGCAGATCATCGTCACACTGGTATTTTTTGTCTGGCCGGCCGGGCAGGCGCTGTATCAGTCGGTGTTTGTCGAAGACGCATTCGGCACCAGTGTCGAGTTTGTTGGTCTCGCCAATTTTGCCGCCTTGTGGAATGACGCGCACTACGCGCGCGCGTTCGGCACAACAGCCATTTTTTCGGTGAGCGTGGCGGCCTTGTCTCTCGGCACGGCCCTGCTGTTTGCCGTGCTCGCCGATCGCGTGGTGCGCGGCGCGGCGGTCTACAAGACGCTGATCATCTGGCCCTACGCAGTCGCTCCGGCGGTGGCCGGCGTGCTCTGGCTGTTTTTGTTCGACCCCTCAGTCGGCACGCTCGCCTATGTGCTCAAGAAAATGGGCATGGATTGGAACCCGCTGCTCAACGGCAACCAGGCGATGGCGCTGGTGGTGATCGCCGCGGCGTGGAAGCAGGTGAGCTACAACTTTGTGTTCTTTCTCGCCGGCTTGCAGGCGATTCCGAAATCAGTGATTGAGGCGGCGGCGATAGACGGTGCCGGACCCATGGCGCGTTTTTGGCACATCGTGTTTCCACTGCTCTCGCCGACCGCATTTTTCCTGCTGGTGGTCAATGTGATCTACGCCTTCTTCGACACCTTCGGCGTGATCGATGCGGCGACGCAAGGCGGGCCATCGAAGGCGACCGAGATACTTGTCTTCAAGGTGTTTCACGATGGCTTCAAGGGACAGGACTTCGGCGGCGCGGCGGCGCAGTCGGTGATATTGATGACGATCGTGATCGTGCTCACCGTCGCGCAGTTTCGTTATATCGAGAAGAAAGTGACCTACTGACATGGTCGAACGCACGCCCATTGCCGATGTGCTCACGCAGCTCATCCTGCTGCTCGGCACTGCGCTGGTGGTGTTCCCGGTCTATCTCGCGTTTGTCGCGTCGTCGCTCACGCCCGAGCAAGTGCTCGATGCACCGATGTCGCTGATCCCGGGCAGCGAACTGATCTCCAATTACCGCTACGTGCTTACCCACGGCAGTACGCCGCTCAAGACTCTGCTGTTCAACAGCGCAGTGTCGGCATTGATCATTGCCACCGGCAAGATCACGATTTCAATTCTTTCCGCATTTGCCATTGTTTACTTCCGCTTTCCGGGACGCACGTTTGCGTTTTGGCTGATTTTTCTCACTCTGATGCTGCCAGTCGAAGTGCGCATCCTGCCGACGTTTCAGGTCGTGGCGAGTCTCAACATGCTCGACAGCTACGCGGGCTTGACGATTCCGCTGCTGGCGTCCGCCACGGCGACGTTTTTGTTCCGTCAGTTTTTTCTCAGCGTGCCTGAAGAGTTGACCGAGGCGGCGCGCATCGACGGTGCCGGGCCGATGCGCTTTTTCTGGAACATCCTGTTGCCGCTGACCAAGACGCAGATCGCCGCGCTGTTTGTGATCCTCTTCATTTACGGCTGGAACCAATACCTGTGGCCGCTGATGGTGACCACGCGCGAAGATTTTTATACCGCAGTGATCGGCGTCAAGCGCCTGATTTCCGGCGGTGATGCGGCCACTGAATGGAATCTGGTGATGACGACCACACTGCTTGCCATGCTGCCACCGGCGCTGGTGGTGGTCGTGATGCAAAAGTGGTTCGTCAAAGGCTTGGTGGAAACCGAGAAGTGAGCGGCGCTGTGACTGGCACGCCAGTTTGACGCTCGGGAGAAGTTTTGAAGCTATGACAAAACGCCCCCCAGCTGAGGTAGTCGTGTTGTTCGAATCTGCTTTTTGAAACCGTCATTCAGCGAGGTGAATATGAACCAGCGCTTCGTCTACCCGCACAAACTCATCGCCCATCGCGGTGGCGGCACGCTCGCGCCGGAGAACACGCTGGCGGCGATTCGCGACGGCCACGCACGCGGTTATCGTGCCGTCGAGTTCGACGTCATGCTGGCCAAGGAAGACGTGCCAGTGCTGATGCACGATGACACGCTGGAACGCACCACCAACGGCCACGGCGCGCTCGCTGATTTCACCGCACAACAACTCGCCGCCCTCGACGCCGGCAGTTGGCGCGATGCGCGCTTCAAGGGCGAGCCGGTGCCGCAGTTTGAT
>JANNCZ010000083.1:0-4113 GCA_031387185.1 Burkholderiales bacterium | reverse complement strand
GTGGCGATTTTTTCTGCTGCGAGTTGGGTCATGGCGAATCTCCAGTAGATTTTCCGGTGAGCGGACAGACTGGTTGACCAGCAGTGCGTCAAAAAATGCATTCAGCTCTCCACCCGCACACAAGCCTATGGATTGAGCGGGCCGGTGTCTGTGCGTTCGCACACTGAGAAGCGTGTCCTGGCCCACAAGCACCGGCCGCAGCAGGTTCCCCTAGACGGTAGCGCGTATCGCGGTGGTGAATATTGCGGTCAATTTGACGGTCAATTTGGCGGTCAATCGCTGCCTGTGCGCGAGCGCACAGACGGCGCCACCAGCATGAATCACAGTGGCGGCATCCTGAAAGAGGTCACCTCATGAAAACCGCTCCCCGCAAAAATCCACTTGTATCACTTGTACCGTTGCTCGTTGCCTGGGTTGCGGTAGTCGTATTCGGAAGCGCCAGTGTGGCGCACATGCTCGATGGCCGGAGCGGCTCACCCCGGAGCGATGCTGGTCTGGCGGGCGCGGCACTGGCACCGGCACCGGCAAAGTCTCCCGGCATTGCATCTGCCGAGGCTGCCGTAGCACTGTCTGATGCGGGCCGCGTGCGTGCGACACCAGACACCAAACCGCGCTGTGCCGAATGTGGCGTAGTGGAGTCGATGCGGGAAATCGATGCCGCTGGCGGCGGCATCGATAGGCGCGGCGGCACCGGCACATTGCCGGCAAAACCGGCCAAGCGCTACGAGCTAACCCTGCGAATGCGAGACGGTTCGCGTCACATCATTGCCAGTGCCGGCCAGGGCGGATGGAAGGTCGGCGAACGCGTGATCGCGATTGCCCCGGCGGGTGGATCATTTCAATAGTCCCGCGCCGCGACGCCTGCCTCGTCACCTGCGAACATGGCGGCAACCGTATTCCGGCACCGTTCCGCGCCTGGTTTCGTGACTGGCAGTCAGTGCTGGCCACCCATCGTGGCTACGATCTTGGTGCGTTGCCGATGGCGCGTGCGCTCGCCACGGCCCTGGGAGCGAACATCGAGTTTTCCACCGTCAGCCGGCTCCTCGTCGACCTGAACCGCTCACCCGGTCACCCGGGGTTGTTCTCGTCAGCCATCCGCGCGGCGCCGGCCGCGGTGCGGCGCGACATCATGGCCGGCCACTACCAGCCTTACCGCGAACGGGTTCAGCAGGTAGTTGACGGACTGGCCGGATGCGGCAGGCGCGTGGTCCACATCTCCTCGCACAGCTTCACACCGGCACTCGATGGGCGGATGCGCAATGCCGACATTGGACTGCTATACGACCCGGCGCGCCCGAGCGAGGTGCGGCTGGCGGCGCGCTGGAAGGCCGCCCTCGCGGCGCTGGCGCCCGATTACCTGGTGCGCCGCAACTATCCCTACCGTGGCACCGGTGACGGCGTCACGCGCCATTTGCGCAGCTGCCATCCGCCCACTGCTTACGTCGGCATCGAACTGGAAATCAACCAGCGCATCTTCCGCCAGCCGGTCGCGCAACAGACCCGGCAGCGTGCCCTCGTCATCGCCGCGCTGCGGCAGGCACTTGCCCCATCCCCAACCGGAGCACCCTGATGCAGATCAGCCTTGGCTTTGACATCGTGTACGACTGCCCGCAGCCAACACCGATGATCCTCAATCTCAATGTGCATTTCACCCGCGTGTCTGACCTCGCCGGGCGCGACGACCTGATGTTCGACCCACCGGTGCCGATGTCCGCTTATCGCGACGGCTTCGGCAATTGGTGCACGCGCATCGTCGCGCCAAAGGGGCGCACCCGGGTCAGCGCCAGCGCCGTGGTTAACGACAGCGGTATGCCGGATGTGAAGATGCCGGCGGCACGCCAGGTCCCGGTAGCGGATCTCCCCGAGGAAACCCTGGTCTTCCTGCTCGGCAGCCGGTACTGTGAAACGGAGTGCCTGTCCCCGATTGCCTGGCGCCTGTTCGAAAACACCGCACCCGGCTGGGCGCGCGTACAGGCAATCTGCGACTACGTGCACCACCATATTGCTTTTTCCTACGACCATGCGCGCATGACCCGCACCGCGCTCGAAGCCCACAACGACCGCACCGGCGTATGCCGCGACTATGCCCACCTGGCAGTGGCGTTCTGCCGCTGCATGAACATGCCGGCGCGCTATTGCACCGGCTACCTGGGCGACATCGGCATGCCGCCACCCTACGGTACGATGGATTTCGCCGCCTGGTTCGAAGTATTCCTCGAGGGCGGCTGGCACACTTTCGACGCGCGCAACAATATCCCGCGTATTGGCCGCGTGCTCATCGCGCGCGGACGCGATGCCTGCGATGTGGCCATCAGCACAACCTATGGCCCGGCGGTGCTGGAGAGCTTCCGCGTACACACAGACGAAGTGGTGGGCGCCCAACACTGAGCGTTCCGGACGCGCGTGCGCGGTGCATGGTGCGCGCCGCTTCGGAGAATCGATTCAAGCCGGTTCGGAGAATCGATTCACAAATCCGGGTCTTTATGTGCGCTAGCAGACAGAGCGATGCGCGTCGCCCACCTAGGCTGGCATTTTTGGTCACCGTGACAAAGTCGCCATGCAATCTTTCGAATCGACATGAGCAGCGTGCCACGGGCGGCAATTGCATCACCGGGGCCGCAAATGCTCACAGCGCGCCCCGAGTGGCAGGCGCTGGCTGCCCACCTCGATACGGTTCGCAATACCCACCTGCGGCAACTGTTTGCGGACGACCGCGGGCGCGGCGAGCATTTTTGCGCTGAAGCGGCCGGCATCTACCTCGACTACTCGAAAAACCGCATCACCAGCGAAACCCGGCGGCTCCTGATCGATCTGGCTGCGGCGTGCGGCCTGCGGAAACGGATCACGGCGATGTTCCGCGGTGACGCGATCAACCTGACCGAGCAGCGCGCCGCCCTGCATACGGCCTTGCGCGCGCCCGAGGGCGAGCGCATCGTTGTCGACGGCAGCGATGTCGCGCGCGAGGTACACGCGGTGCTTGAACGCATGGCGGTATTTTCGCTGCAGGTGCGCAGCGGCGCCTGGCGCGGGTACACCGGCCAACGCATCCGCAATGTCGTCAACCTCGGCATCGGTGGGTCGGACCTGGGCGCGGTAATGGCCCATGAGGCCCTGCGCCACTACAGCCAGCGCGACCTGGCCTTTCGGTTTGTTGCGGGCGCGGATGGCGCCGAATTCGATGAGGCGATGCGTGTCCTGGACCCGGCCGAAACGCTGTTCGTGATCTGCTCGAAAACCTTCACCACACCCGAGACCATGGCCAACGCCGGGGTGGCGCGGGCCTGGTGCCTGCGCACGCTGGGCGACGAGCGCGCGCTGGCGCGGCACTTTGTCGCGGTCTCGGCAAACGCGGCCGGCGTTGCCGCCTTCGGCATCACGCCGGCCAACTGCTTCGTCTTTTGGGACTGGGCCGGCGGCCGCTACTCGATCGGCTCCGCGGTGGGCCTCGCCACCATGATTGCGATCGGTCCGGAAAATTTCCGCGCCATGCTGGCCGGCTTCCATGCAATGGACCTGCATTTTCGCAGCGCGCCGTTCGAGCGCAACCTGCCGGTGCTGATGGGCCTGCTGACGGTCTGGAACTGCAATTTTCTCGGCGCGCAAAGCGTCGCCGTGCTGCCCTACGAGCCTTATCTGAAGCGCTTTCCCGCCTATCTCCAGCAACTGGCGATGGAAAGCAACGGCAAGCAGGTCACCGGCGAGGGCACGCGCGTCGACTACCAGACCGGGCCGGTGGTCTGGGGTGAGCCCGGCACCAACGGCCAGCATTCGTTCCATCAGTTGCTGCACCAGGGCACACCCCTGGTGCCCTGCGATTTCATCGGCTTTTGCGAGTCGCTGCAACCGGACGGCAGCGGCCACGACGCCCTGATGGCTAACCTGTTCGCGCAAACCGAGGCCCTCGCGTTCGGCCGCAATGCGGCCGAGGTCAGGGCCGGTGGCACGCCCGAACGGCTGGTGGCGCATTGCGTCTTCGACGGCAACCGCCCGACCAACACCCTGCTCGCCGCGCGCCTGACGCCGAAGGCGCTGGGGGCGCTGGTGGCCCTGTATGAACACAGCGTCTTCACCCAGGGGGTGATCTGGAACATCGATTCGTTCGACCAATGGGGC
>JANNCZ010000082.1:0-14614 GCA_031387185.1 Burkholderiales bacterium | reverse complement strand
CCCGCGCGCCGCAAGCTGCACATAGTTCTGCGTGTTGCGCAGGTTGCCGAGGATGGGCAGGCCGAGGCCTTCGAGGAAACGCTGCAGTTCGTCGTATGAGCGCGTGCGCGAGTCGACGCGCATCCCCACCACGCCGACCAGCGCGTCGCTGTCGCGCACCGCTTTGTCGTTGGCGAGCGCTTCGAGAAAACTTTTGGTGGCGAGGATGTCGAGCATCGAGGCTTGCAGGGGCACGATGACGCGGTGGGCGCTTTTGATGACGGTGTCGAGCAGCTTGCCGTGCATGCCGGCCGGTGTGTCGATCACGGCGTGCGTGGTGCCTTTGGGCGGCTTGGCAGGTTTGCCGGCTTCGATATCCCAGCTTTGGATCGGTGGCACGGTGGCGGGGCGAATCTTGAGCCATTCGCGCGCGGACTGTTGCTTGTCGACGTCGCCGAGCATCACTGTTTTGCCGCGATTGGCGAAATAGCCGGCGAGATTGGTGGCGATGGTGGACTTGCCGACGCCGCCTTTCGGGTTCATTACGACTGTGACGTGTGCCATGTTTTGCTCTCCGCTCAACGTAAAATGCCGGGTTGCGCTTTGCTGCCAGTCGCTCCGTGATTCGGAGCCGATTCGCGCTGCGTTGCCGCTCTTATTTCACTCTGTCGCAGGCAGCCGCGGGCAACCGCAGGTAACTACGGGCAGTTTTATCACACTATGATCCGCCTCCAGAACCTTACTTTGATTCGCGGCACCAAGCCGCTGCTGCAAGGCGTCGATGTCACCATCAACCCTGGCGAGCGCGTCGGCCTGATCGGTGCCAATGGCTCCGGCAAGTCGAGCCTGTTTGCCTTGATGATGGGGCAGTTGCACGCCGATGGCGGCGACTTCGATATTCCGAAGCATTGGCGCATGGCCCATGTGGCGCAGGAGACTCCCGCGCTCGACCGCAGCGCAGTCGAATATGTGATCGACGGCGACACCACGCTGCGCGGACTTGAAGCCGAGCTGGCGGCGCTCGAAGCACAAGACGCCGCGCACGATGACCACGAGCGGCACGCCACTGAGGGCGAACGCATCGGTGAATTGCACGGTTTGCTGGCAGACGCCGATGCTTACACGGTGCGCTCGCGCGCAGAACAGCTGCTGACCGGTCTTGGATTCTCCCAGGAGCAGATGCTGCAATCGGTCGCGCATTTTTCCGGCGGGTGGCGCATGCGCCTCAATCTCGGCCAGGCGCTGATGTGCCCTTCCGACCTGCTGTTGCTCGACGAGCCGACCAATCACCTTGATCTCGACGCCATCATCTGGCTTGAAGAATGGCTAAAGCGCTACACCGGCACGCTGATCATCGTTTCGCACGACCGTGATTTTCTTGATGGCGTGGTCAACGTGATCGTGCATATCGACCAGTGCAAGCTCAAGCGTTATGGCGGCAACTATTCGCAGTTTGAGGTGCAGCGCGCGATGGGTCTGGTGCTGAACCAGGCCACCTACGAAAAGCAAAAACGCGAGCGCGACCACTTGCAATCCTTCATCGACCGCTTCAAGGCCAAGGCCTCGAAAGCCAAGCAGGCGCAAAGCCGCATGAAAATGCTGGCCAAGATGGAAGACCTCGCGCCGATCCATGCGTCGTCGCCGTTCTCGTTCGAGTTTCGCGAGCCGGCCAGCAGTCCGAATCCGCTGCTGGTGCTCGATGGCGCGGATGCTGGCTATAGGCTGGAGAATGGCTCTGGGAGCGGATCACAGGGCGATGTACGCGGGAGAGGCAGTGCTGGTGCGGTTGACAGCGATTTCAAGGTGATCGTCTCCGGCATCAACTTCTCGCTGCAAAACGAGCAGCGCATTGGCCTGCTCGGCGTCAACGGCGCGGGCAAATCAACGCTGATCAAAACCATCGCCGGTGAACTGCCGCTGGTCAATGGCGTGGCGCATTTCGGCAAGGGTCTGGTGATCGGTTACTTCGCGCAGCATCAGGTCGAGATGTTGCGCCACGACGAATCACCGCTGTGGCACATGGCCAAGCTCGCACCGAATGTGCGCGAGCAGGAATTGCGCAACTTCCTCGGCGGCTTCAACTTCCCCGGCGACATGGTGATGAGTTCGATCAAGCCGTTCTCGGGTGGCGAGAAGGCGCGTCTGGCGCTGGCCTTGATTGCCTGGCAGCGCCCCAACCTGCTGCTGCTCGACGAACCGACCAACCACCTCGACCTCGAAACCCGCGAGGCGCTCACGGTGGCACTGGCCCAGTTTGAAGGCACCCTCGTGCTGGTCTCGCACGACCGGCACTTGCTGCGCGCCACCACTGATCAGTTTATGATCGTGGCCGAAGGCAGCTTGCAGGAGTTCGACGGCGACCTCGACGATTACCGCGACTGGCTGTTCAAAACCAAACTGGCCAAGCCCGACGAAAAGACTCCGGCGCTACCGGTCAAGGAAGTGGCGAAGCCGGTCGTGAAAGTTGTTGTCAAGGCAGAACCGCAACCCGTACTCACGGCGGCGCAACGCCAGGAACAAAAACGCCGCGAAGCCGAGCAGCGCCAGCAACGCTCATCGCGCACCAAACCGCTGGAGACGCGCATAAAGCGCCTCGACGAGCAGATCGCCAAGCTCAGCGCGAAGAAAAAAACCATCGACGCGCAACTGGCCGAAGCCTCGATGTATGACGAAGCCAACAAGGATAAACTCAAGAACCTCGTGATGGATCAGGCCTATCTCGCCAAGGAGCTGGAACAGACCGAGAGCGAGTGGCTGGACAAGCAAGCCGAACTGGAAGCGTTGCAGACAGCTTAGGGGGACGATCATGGATGAGCGCCGCTACTACGGCCTCGACGCCTTGCGCGGTTTCATGATGATGCTCGGCATTGTGCTGCATGCGGCACTGCTCTACCTCTCCAACCCACCGCCGGCGGCGCCGGTCCCCACCGACCGCAACAATTCGGTGGTGTTCGACCTGATCTTCGAATTCATCCACGACTTCCGCATGCCGACGTTTTTTGTCCTGGCCGGCTATTTCACTGCGCTGCTGGTCGAGAAGCGCGGCGTGGGTGGCACCCTCAAAAACCGCGCAAGCCGCATCCTGTTTCCGTTCCTGGCCGCGCTGGTGGTGATCCTGCCCATCACCGGCATCCTGATGCTCGACTTCATGCTCAGTGCGCGTTTCGGTACGCACGACCTGATTCCGAATCTCCCGCAGTTGCAGGCGCTGGGTGCGGAAATCGCGGCCAAGACCGGTGAACGGCCCGGCCGCGTGCCGATCGGCCACCTGTGGTTCCTGTATTACCTGTGCATGTTCTATCTGTTGATTGCACCGATGCGCTGGCTGATCGCCAAGAGCCGCCGGTTTGAAGCCGCGCTCACGCGCGCCCTGGAAAATCCGATGACGATGATCGCTTTGGCGCTCTGGACTGCCATCACTCTGTGGCCGTTCAAGGGTGGCCAGGTGCATGAGGGTTTCGTCTACTTCACGCCGCACCCGCCTTCGCTGCTTTACTACGGCTCGTTTTTTGTGCTCGGCTATTGCTTTCACGCCTGGCGCACGTTCCTGCAGACGGCAATGAAACACGTCTGGGCCATGGCGTTCTGCGCGCTAGGACTGTTCCCGCTGTCGACCGTACTGAGCACGCTCGACAACAGCGCGCGCGGCGGCAGCGCGGAACTGCATTTTTACTCGGTGCTCGCCAACGGGCTGTGCACCTGGGCGCTGATCTATTTTTTCATCGGCGCGGCGCTGCGCTACTGCGACCGCCCCTCGCCGTGGATCGAATACACCTCGCAGTCGTCCTACTGGGTGTTCCTGGTGCACATGCCGCTGGTGAGCCTGACCGGCTGGTGGCTGGTGCAGTTTGACCTGCCCGCGGTGTTCAAGTTTTTGCTGGTGTGTTCGTTTACGTCAGTAATCGCCTTGCTAACGTTTCACTACGGGGTGCAGAAAACATGGATCAGCAGTTTTTTGCACGGGCGGCGTTTCAATCTGCTCTGGCCATGGATCAAAACCCGCGGCACGGTGTAACCCCGCAGCCCGGACGGGCTAAACCAGTTCCGCCAGACAGCGCGCCGCCGGCGCGACACGGATGCCATCGGCATTGACGTAATCGCGGGTGCCATGCGCTGAAATTTGCCAGCTTGCGGCTCCCGGCACCCGCGTATGCAGATATTTGAGAGCAGGCGACACTGCCGCGTCGTTGAGCTTGCATTCAATAAAGCTGACCGGCTCGCCATTTTCGGTGATGACAAAATCCACCTCCCGCCCGTCGTTGTCACGGTAGTAGCGCAACTCCATCGCGCGGCCCTCCACGTCAATCTGATATTCGACCCACTTGAGCAAATGGTTGGCGACCAGATTCTCAAAGCGCGCACCCGGCTCTGGCACAACACTCCAGTCATAGAGATAGAGTTTTTGTTCTTTTTTTACTGCGCGCAACAACGGCGCGCCAAACGGCGCAAGACGGAACACGCCGTACAAACGCTCCAGCACATCGACCCAGCGCGCGACAGTGGCGTGCGCCACTTGTAAATCTTCGCGTAGTGAGTTGAGCGATAGCGGACTTCCGACGCGGGCCGGCAAGCTCATCGCCAGCAATTCAAGTTTGCCCAGATCAGAAATGGTTTCGAGGCTGGTCACTTCTTCGCGGATCAACCGCTCCCGGTAGGTGAGCGACCAGCGCCGGCTAAAACGGGCGGTGCCGCGCAGAAATGGCTCAGGGAAGCCGCCATAGGCCAACAGGTCACCTAGCGCATCCGCGTGGCCGCCTAGCTCGGCCACCGAGAGCGGATGAAGCCGGAAGTGAAAATAGCGGCCTTGCAGCGAATCGCCGCCGTAGCGGTACAGATCAAGCCGCGCCGAGCCGGTGACGAGGATGCGCTTCTTGCCGCCGAACTGGTCGTACAGTCCCTTGAGGTAATTGCGCCAACCCTTGAACTTGTGTATCTCGTCGAAGAACCAGGTGCCGGTAGGCGGCAGTTCGCGTTTGAGGATCAGTTGGCGATCCGCTGCGATGTCGAAGTTAAGCTCTGCTGCGGATGGGCCGAGCAACGAACGCGCAAGCGACGTCTTGCCGACCTGACGCGGCCCGCCAATGAAAACCATTTTGGAGTCAAGATCGTCCCGGATTGCAGCGCCGAGATAGCGGGCCGGAATATGCCGTCCGTTTGCCAAGGGCGGCAGGTCTTTTCCGGCAGAGATTTTGTCATCATCGTTCATCCGGCAAATTCTACCCTACTAGAAAACACTCACGTGTTTTTTCTAGCAGGGGTGAAATTTACGGGGTAACAATGTGGCCCTTTTGAACGTTTCCAAAAACATGACAGCCTCGATAGAGGCATGTTTTTGTCATGCATTATGCAATTCTCAATAATTCAAGCCTGCGCAGCATCACACCGCGACATGTGATGGCGTTGACGAGAGTGAACCGGACGCGGGCAAACCGGGTTTGCAATAGCCCGGACTACACCTCAACGCCCTGCGACTGGAGATATTCGTCGTAGCTGCCCTTGAAATCGACGATGCCGCCATCCTTCATCTCGATGATGCGGTTGGCGAGACCGTTGACGAATTCGCGGTCGTGCGAGACGAACACCAGCGTGCCGGGATACTTCTCCAGGCCGATCTGCAATGACTCGATCGACTCCATGTCCATGTGGTTGGTCGGCTCGTCCATGAACATCACGTTGGCGCGCGACAGCATTAGCTTGCCGTAGAGCATGCGGTTTTTTTCGCCGCCGGACAGCACCTTGACTGATTTTTTGATGTCATCGCCGGAAAACAGCAGGCGCCCGAGGGTGCTGCGCACGATCTGGTCATCGTCACTGGCAGCCTTCCAGTAACCGATCCAGTCGGCGAGGTTCAGGTCTTTGGCGAACTCGGCTTGCGGGTCTTGCGGCATGTAGCCGGGCTTGGCGTTCTCGGCCAGCTTGACCGTGCCGCGCGTGGGCTTGAGATCGCCCGCAAGGCAGCGGATCAGCGTGCTCTTGCCCGCGCCATTGGCCCCGATGATGGCGACACGCTCACCGGCCTCAATGGACAGGCTGATTTTCTTCAACACCTCCACTTTGGACTCGGGATAGGTGTAGGCGATCTCGGTCGCCACCAGCGCAAGGCGAAACAGCTTTTTGTCTTCGTCAAAGCGGATATAGGGATTGACGCGCGAAGACGGCTTCATGTCTTCAACCTTGATCTTCTCGATCTGCTTGGCGCGTGAAGTCGCCTGGCGCGCCTTGGATTTGTTGGCCGAGAAGCGGCGCACGAACTCCTGCAGATCGGCGATGCGATCCTTGGCCTTGGCATTGGCCGACGAGATCAGCGCCTGCGCCTGGGTCGAAGCCAGCATGAAGTCGTCGTAGTTGCCGGGGTAGACCTTGATCTGCCCGTAGTCCAGATCAGCCATGTGGGTGCAGACCTGGTTCAAAAAGTGGCGGTCGTGGCTGATGATGATCATGGTGCTGTCGTAGGCGTTCAGCACGTCTTCGAGCCAGCGGATCGAGTTGATGTCGAGGTTGTTGGTCGGCTCGTCGAGCAGCAACACATCAGGTTTCGAGAACAGCGCTTGCGCAAGCAGCACGCGCAGCTTCCAGCCGGGCGCGACTTCGCGCATTGGGCCGTTGTGCAGCGCCGCCTCAATGCCGGCGCCGGTCAATAGCGATGCGGCGCGCGCTTCGGCGTCGTAGCCGCCGTACTCGGCGTACTTTGACTCCAACTCGGCCGCGTGCATGTAGTCGTCGTCGGTCGCGTTTTCGTTGGCGTAAATCGCGTCGCGCTCGGTCATCGCGCGCCACATCTCGACATGGCCTTGCATCACCACGTCAAGCACGCGTTCGTCTTCAAAGCCGAATTGGTCCTGCTGCAATTTGCCCAGGCGCACACCGGTTTGCAGCATCACCTCGCCGGCGCTTTGCTCCAGATCGCCGCCGAGGATCTTCATGAAGGTCGACTTGCCACAGCCATTGGCACCGATCAGGCCGTAGCGGTTACCGTCGGCGAACTTGACGCTGACGTTTTCAAACAGTGGCTTGGCACCGAACTGGATGGCGATATTGGCAGTGGAGAGCATGGAATTTCCGGTGATGCGGATTGAGATATGAATAGTGCTATGACTGAAGAACGTTGGTGCAAGCCATTTTACAACGCAATACCTTGAAAACGATTGGTGCAAGCGCCTCACAGCCCGATGACAAAGGACGCCATGCTGACGCCGGCTGCGGCTGGCGCTGCAAATGGATCAATACGATCTGGTCAATGTTGCCGCCGGGTCACCGCCGTCGCGTCCAGCGCGACGGTTTGGCAGCATTCGCTATTTGATTGAAATCTCGCGGTCCGGCGGCAGCGTCGTGGCACCGTCGCCGATCGTGCGCTGCATGATGACGCTATCGACCCACTGCCCAAACTTGTAACCCACCGCCTTGAGCGTGCCGGTACGCTTGAAGCCGCAGGCCGCGTGCAGCTTGATCGATGCCTTGTTGGCCGAGTCGCCGATCACGGCAATCAACTGCCGCGCGCCCGTCTTGACACAGCCTTCGATCAAGGTGTCGAGCAGGGCGCGGCCCACACCGCGCCCCACAAAGTCCTTGTGGACATAGACCGAGTCTTCGAGCGTGTGGCGGTAGGCGGGGCGGCTGCGATAGAGGCTGGCATAGGCGTATCCCACCACGCGGGCGTCGAGCTCGGCCACCAGATAAGGAAAATTGCGGCTGATCACATCGGCTCGGCGCTGCGTCATCTCGTCGATGGACGGCGCGAGCAATTCGAACGATGCGAGGCCATTGTGGACGTGATAGCCGTAGATCTCGGCAATTGCCGCCATGTCAGCAGCTTTGGAGGGGCGAATCAGAGGCAAAGTCATTCGGATTCAACGCGCAAAAGGCCAGGTTCGCTGACAGGGATTGCACATCACTCGTTGCCCAGCCCCATCGCGATGCGCACATCGCGCATGGTCTCTTCAGCGAGCTTGCGCGCCTTGTCACAGCCGTCTTCGAGAATGTTTTTCACCAGGGTTGGGTCATCCAGATATTTTTGCGCACGCTCGTGCATCGGCGTCTGCTCGGCCAGCACGCCGGCAATCACTGGCTGTTTGCATTCGATGCAGCCGATGCCAGCGCTCTTGCAACCGGCCGACGCCCATGCACGCGTCTTGTCGTCCGAATAGACCAGGTGCAATTGCCAGACCGGGCACTTCTCGGGGTCACCTGGATCGTTGCGGCGCACGCGTGCCGGGTCGGTCGGCATGGTGCGGATTTTTTTCTCGACCGACTTGGCGTCTTCGCGCAGGGCAATGGTGTTGTTGTAGGACTTGGACATTTTCTGCCCGTCCAGGCCCGGCATGCGCGAGGCCTGCGTGAGCAGCGCGTCGGGCTCAACCAGAATGATCTTGCCGCCACCTTCGAGATAGCCGAACAGGCGCTCGCGGTCACCCATCGACAGATTTTGCGCTTCAGCCAGCAGCGCACGCCCGGCTTCCAGTGCGCCGTCGTCCCCGGTCTCCTGATACTTGCTGCGCAACTCCTTGTACATTTTGGCGCGCTTGCTGCCAAGCTTCTTGACCGACTCCTCGGCCTTCAATTCGTAGCCCGGCTCTTTGCCATAGAGGTGATTAAAGCGCCGCGCCACCTCACGCGAGAACTCAATGTGCGGCACCTGATCCTCGCCCACTGGCACATGGATCGCGCGATAGATCAGGATGTCGGCTGCCTGCAGCAGCGGGTAGCCCAGAAAGCCGTAGGTGGTGAGGTCTTTCTCCGACAATTTCTCCTGCTGATCCTTGTAGGTCGGCACGCGCTCCAGCCACGACAGCGGCGCCATCATCGACAACAACAGATGCAGCTCGGCGTGTTGCGGTACGCGGCTTTGCACGAACAGCGTCGCCTGCGACGGGTCGATGCCCGAGGCCAGCCAGTCGATCACCATCTCGTGCGTGTTGGCACCGATGACGGCAATGTCGTCGTAGTGCGTGGTCAGCGCGTGCCAGTCCGCGACAAAGAACAGGCAGGGAAACTCGTTCTGCAGCCGCACCCAGTTTTTAAGTACGCCGTGATAGTGGCCAAGGTGCAACGCGCCCGTGGGGCGCATGCCGGAGAGAACGCGGTCAGCATACATAGGAGGTCAACCCAACAGAAAATTGAAAGGGGTCATCAAGGCCCCGAGAGCCATCTGAAACACCGTGATGATCGGATTCATCCAATAATTGAGCAAGTGGGTAGCGGCCAGCGCCATCACCACCAGAAAGCCAAACGGCTCGATGCGCAGCAGCCAGTTGGCTTGCGTGATGGGCAACAGGCTGGCCAGCATGCGCCCGCCATCGAGCGGCGGCAGCGGAAACAGGTTGAGCGCAGCCATCACAAAATTGACCATGATGCCGGCCTGCGCCATGCGCACGAAAAATGCCTCGTTCATACCGGTGACCGCGAGCACGACGAGGACGAGCGCCCACAACACCGCCATCGCCAGGTTCGCGCCCGGCCCGGCGAACGCCACCCATAACATGTGCTGCTTCGGTTTGCGCAAATTCATGATCATCACCGGCACCGGTTTGGCATAGCCGAACACGAACGCGCCACTGGTCATGAAGTAGAGCACCAGCGGCATCACGACTGTGCCGATGGGGTCGATGTGCTTCAACGGATTGAGGCTCAGCCGCCCCTGCATCGCGGCAGTCTGGTCGCCAAAATATCGCGCGGCCCAGCCGTGGGCGACCTCATGCAGGGTGATGGCAAACAGCACCGGGATGGCATAGACCGCAATGGCCTGGATGACAGAATCATTCACGGTTTGATTTTATCCACGCGCCGGGTTACGCACGATGATTGGCATTCCCTATTCGGGTCACACCGCAACATCGTCACCTGCCACCACACCGACATGCGCCAATGATCCGGCGCCTTCACGCACCAGGACCGGCTCGCCCTGCGTCATGTCGATCACCGTGGTGGGATTGACGCCGCAGGGTCCACCATCAATCACCAGATCAACCAGATGTTCGAGGCGCTCACGGATATCGTGTGCATCGTTGAGTGGTTCGTCAACACCAGGCAACAGCAACGTGGTGGAGAGCAGCGGTTCATTCAACTCGGCGAGCAGGGCTTGCGCGACCAAATGATCGGGCACGCGAAGGCCGATGGTGCGGCGGCGCGGGTGCGCGAGACGGCGCGGCACTTCACGGCTGGCTTCGAGCAAAAATGTATAAGCCCCCGGCGTGGCGTGTTTGAGCAAACGGAATTGCGCGTTGTCCACTTTCGCAAAGTTGGCGATCTCAGACAGATCGCGGCACACCAGCGTGAAGTGATGGGTTTCGTCCACTTCACGAATGCGGCGCAGGCGCTCGGCAGCGGCCTTGTCGCCGATGTGGCAGCCGAGCGCGTAGCACGAGTCGGTCGGATACACCACCACGCCGCCGCCGCGAATGATGTCAGCCGCCTGGCGGATCAGGCGCGGCTGCGGATGGGTGGGGTGGATCGAGAAGAGTTGTGCCATAAAAAATGGGGGCTGCACGCGCAGTCACGCGCGCGCGGCAGTCTATGCAGCGGCCGCCGCAGCAGTCAACGAAGCAGTCAACGAAGCAGTCAAAACCAGTCGTGCCAGACCGGCGTGAGGTCAGCCGGCAGCGGCGGCAGCGCGCCCGGCTCAACATGGCTCTCGCCGGGACCGTGATAGTCGGAGCCACGTGATGCGAGAAAGCCGTAGCAACGCGCGACTTCGGCAAAGTGGTCGTATTGGCTCGCGCTGTGGCTACCGGTCATCACTTCGATGCCGCGCCCGCCAAGGTCTTTGAACTCAGCGAAAAATTCATTCAGTTGCGGCTGCGAAAGTTGCTTGTAGCGGCCGGGATGCGCCACTACCGCGACGCCCCCTGCTGCGCGAATCCACGACACCGCTTCGGCCAGCGTGGCCCACTGATGCTGCACAAAACCTGGTTTGCCTTCGGTGAGGTAATTGAAAAACGCCTGATGCGTGCTGGTGGCCTTGCCGGCTTCCACGAGAAAACGCGCGAAGTGGCTGCGCGACAGCAGCTCGGGATTGACGGCGAATTTCTTCGCGCCTTCGAGTGCGCCGGGAATGCCGGCGATCTCAAGGTCGAGCGCCATGCGGGCAGCGCGTTCGTCGCGGCCGCTGCGGATGGCCTTGAGACCTTTGGAAAGCGCTGGATTGGCCGGATCAATTTGCAAGCCGACGATATGGATGGTGGTGTCACTGGCGGAGCGAGATTTGCGCACCGAATCGGCCGCAACGGGCGCGGGTGCCGCCACATTCGCTGCTAGCGTCCGGGGCGTCCAGCTCACCGAAATTTCCACACCATTGATGAAGCGCATGCCGAGCGCCTCTGCGGCAGCACGCGCCTCACCGAGCGCTTTGGTTTCGTCGTGATCGGTCAAGGCCCACACGTCCACCCCGCCGGCTTTGGCGCGCGCCGCGACTTCGTGCGCTTGCAACAGGCCATCAGAGGCAAGCGAATGCGAATGCAGATCGACGTTCAGTTGGGCGTTCATGGGCTTGGCACCCGGAGCTGACTCGCGGGCTGCTGACCCTCGGACCGTCGTCTCGCCGGCAGCTCACCTGGAACAGATGCAAGAAATGCCTCGATCAACGCCGCCAACTGCTCCGGCTGATCGTGTTGCAGCATGTGCCCGGCGTTGTCGATGGCGGCTTCCTTCACGTTCTTGAAATGCGTGAGGCGCTCGCGATACTCGTCTGCCGTGATCCACTTGGTCAACATCTCCGACTGGTTCGCGCTCACGCACAGCACTGGCGCGGTGATCGCTGCCCAGCAGGCATGCGCTTCTTCGACGCGATACAGCGTGGGGTTGACAATCTTGTGCGCGGGGTCGGCAAGCAATTCGACCTGCCCATCCACCTCGTGACCCCAATGCCGCGCGAGAAACGCTGCACGCTCAGGGGACAGGCGCGGATTGGTCTTCTGCAAGCGTTCCGCCAGCGCCGCAAAATCCTTGTAGGGTTTAAGCGTGGGTTGGTTGGCGATTTGATCCATGAACAAGCGGAAACGCGCCGGTGCTTCGGCAGCCTGGGTGCTGCGCATGCCGAAGCCTTCGAGATTCACCAGAGTGCGAATGCGTTCCGGGCGAATCCCCGCGTACAGGCAGGCTACGTTGCCGCCAAGACTATGCCCAACCAGATCAACCGGCGCATCAGGTGAGTAGTGGCGCAGCACCGCGTCAAGGTCAGCGAGGTAATCGGGGAACCAGTAATTGTCGACGTGCGACTTGTAGGTCAGGCCATACCCGCGCCAGTCAGGCGCGATAACGCACCAGTCACGCTGGAGCGCATCGACCAGAAATTGAAACGACGCCGACACATCCATCCAGCCGTGCACCATGAACAGTTTGGGGTGCGACGCGTCGCCCCAAATGCGGATGTGATACTTGAGTTCGCGGACGGGAATGTATTCGGAACGGCTGGGCTTCATCGAGCACGAGAGGTGCCTGCGCAGCGGCAACTTGGAAGACGAAATTGCGCGGCAGGCACTATTGTTTTGCAACGCAGCATTTTACTCTCTTGCGACAGCAAACCTAGCGGCAACCACGCCCGCTGCTCTCGTATTCCGTACCGCGCACCGCGCCGCCTGCCGCGCCCAATGCGGTGAAGAATTCGCGCGCACGCCCGCCGCCGAACAGGCTGCCGAGCCAGCCGCCGGCTATCGCGCCCCAGAGTGAACCTGCATTGACATTGGGCTGGCATGGGTCGGCCATCTTGCCGCCGGCGAGCGCGCCGACGGCCGCACCAATCGCAACGCCACCCAAACGATTGCCCGCCTGCGTGCCGATCAGGCCGCCAATCACCGCGCCGGTGAGCTGTCCGTCTTCGCGCGCTTCGCGTGAGGTGCGCGTGGAATAAGGTGGATACGGCGAATACTGCGGATGCTGCGGCTGCTGCGGATGCTGCGGCTGCTGAGGAGCATTGGGCTGCGAGCCGCTCCCAGAGCCATTCTTCGGGGCATCACCAGACGCGTCATCAGATGCTGCACTGGAAGTTGCACCCGCGGCACCCGGGGTGCGGATGCCGGCACGTTCGGTATCTTCACGTGCGGTCTGCGGTGGCCGCCCCGCCACCGCCGGATGCGTATCGGGCGAACTGCCCCAGCGCTGGTTGTAATAGGTGGTGCTCGCGCGATTGGTTTGATCGCCACTCTCCAGCCCCGGCACCACCCAATAGGTCACGCGCCCGCCGCTGCCGGTCTGGATCGACACGCAGCCCGATAGCGCGCCTGCTGCACAGAGCAGCGCGATCAAGACAAAACGCGAGAGCGGAAGGCGTATCATTTATTGTCAGGAGACAGGTACAAGAGACTGGTGCAAGCGACAGGCACAAACACATGCGGGCAGGCGCAGCACAAAGCGTGTAATCAAAAGCGTGCAATCAAGGATGGCCAAGAACATGCAAGACCAATACGACTCACTCTACAGCAACTTCCGCTGGCACGTGCCGGAACATTTCAACATTGGCTGGGAGTGTTGCGGAAAATGGGCGCATGACCCTGGCCGCATCGCACTGTTTCACGAACTGGACTCGGGCGAGCTCCACAAGTGGACGTATAGCGAATTGCAGCGCGACGCCAACCGGCTCTCGAATGCCTTGGGCGCACGCGGCGTCAAGCGCGGCGACCGCGTCGCGATTTTGCTGCCACAGGGACCGGAGACCATCATCTCGCACGTGGCCCTGTATCAAATGGGCGCGGTGGCGATGCCGATGTCGCTGCTGTTCGGTCCCGAGGCGCTCGAATACCGCTTTGAGCACAGCGGCGCTGTGGCGGTGATTGCCGACCCCGCCGCGCTGCCGGCCATTGCCGCGGTGCGCGACCGCTGCCCGAATCTCGTCAGCATCATCGTCACCAGCCACCATGCACCGGATCTCAAGGGCATCTACACACTGGGCTGGAATGTGTTGCTCTCGAATCAGTCAACCGGATTCACCGCCGTGCAAACGCGCGCCGATGACGCGGCGCTGTTGATCTACACCAGCGGCACCACCGGCCCGCCGAAGGGGTCGTTTGAGCCGCACCGGGTGTTGATCGGCAATTTGCCGGGCTTCGTCGCGTCGCAAAACTGGTTTCCACAAGAGAGTGATGTGTTCTGGTCACCCGCCGACTGGGCATGGACCGGCGGGCTGATGGATGCGCTGTTGCCGACGCTGTATTTTGGCCGTCCCATCGTTGCCAATCTGGCGCGCCAGCCACACATCAGCACAGTGCGCTTCAGCGCGGAGCGTGCGTTCGAGGTGATGGAACGCCACGGCGTGACCAACGCCTTTCTGTTTCCCACCGCGCTCAAGATGATGATGAAAGCAGTGCCCGAGCCGCGCACAAAATACAAGCTCAAGCTGCGCGCCATCATGTGCGCCGGTGAAGCCGCCGGCGAGACGGTGTTCAACTGGGCACGCGATCAGCTCGGTGTGACCATCAACGAAATGTTCGGCCAGACCGAGATCAACTACGTGGTCGGCAACAGCCACGAAAAATGGCCCGCCAAGGCCGGCTCGATTGGCCGGCCCTACCCCGGCCACCGTGTTGCCGTGATTGATGAAGCCGGGCATGAAATGCCGCGCGGCCAGAGCGGCGAGGTGGCAGTCCACCGCTGCGACATTCACGGCCACCCCGACCCGGTGTTCTTCACCGGCTATTGGCAAAACGAT
>JANNCZ010000497.1:0-5737 GCA_031387185.1 Burkholderiales bacterium | reverse complement strand
TGCACGCATCTTCGCTGACGCACTGCGTGAAGAATTGTCGCGCCCGGTGTTGGTTGAAAACAAGCCCGGCGCAGGTGGCCTCACGGTGGCCATCGGCTTTTTGCGCGCCCCCAAAGACGGCACGCAGTTGATGATGGCGACTGGCTCGACCTCGGTCTCGGCGCCGATCTCGCGCGCCAAGCCTCCCTACAACCCGGTCGAGGATTTTCAGTGGATTGCGCTGCTCACCAACGCGCCATTTGTGATTGCCGTCAATCCGGCCCTGCCGATCACCGACCTCAAAAGCCTGATTGCCTACGCCAAGGCGCGCCCCGGCAAGATGTCGTATGGCCATGCGGGCCTGGGTACCACGGTGCATCTGGCTGGTGAATTGTTCAAGGAGCGTGCCGGGGTTGATGTGGTCGATATCGCCTATGCCGGCAGCGCCGGCGCAATCACCGACACCATCGCCGGCAACGTGCAATACATTGTCGAGACTACCGGCACGCTGCAGCAGCATCACAAGTCGGGACGCCTGCGCATCATCTGCTCCATGGCCGAGGCGCGCGAGAAAATTGCGCCCGAGATTCCAACCGCACGTGAGGGTGGCGTTGATATCCTGGCCGGTACCTCCAACGCGCTGGCGGCTCCGTTGGGGACCCCGCGCGAAATCATCGAGCCGATCGCCAAGGCGGCAGCGCGGGTCATGGAGCGTCCGGCGATCCTCGAGCGCCTTGCCGCGCTGGGCATCACGCCGGTAGGCAACTCAACCCCCGCGCAGGCCCAGGCCTTCATCGCCAGCGAAGTCGCGCGCTGGAGTGCGGTAGTCAAAAAGCTCGGCATTGCACTTTGATGCCGCGTCGACGTGGTGTTGAAGTCGCGTGAGGCCGTTTCGGCGTTTGTGACCATGGTGTGATCATTCGGTGACGATCGCCGCACTGCTCAATCCATCGTCGGTCGCGCTGATCGGTGCGTCCGACCGATCTCGCTGGTCGTCAATTGCGTTTGACAACCTGACGCGTGGCGGATTTCGAGGCAAGATCCATCTGGTCAATCCGCGTGGCGCCATGGCGCACGGGCAGCAGGCCGCGACCACCTGCGCAGCCATCGGCGAGCCGGTCGCCCTCGGACTCATCATGACCCCCACTGCAGCGGTAGCCGATGCGCTCGCTGGCCTCGCTGCCGCAGGCGGGCGCGCGGCCGTGATTCTCTCGGCCGGCTTTGCCGAAACCGGCACCGCCGGCGCCGCGGCGCAGGAACGGGTGCGTGCCGCGGCGGCCGTGCACAACATCCGCCTGCTCGGCCCCAATTGCCTCGGGTTCATCAATTTTGTTGACCGGGCCTGGGTCTGGACCACGCCGGTCAAGGCGCCATCCAAAAGCAGCGGTGTCGGCATCGTCTCGCAAAGCGGTGCCACCGCACATTTTTTGACTACTCTCGCGCATCAGCAGGACGTGGGCGTCAGTTACGCCATCTCCACCGGCAACGAGGCCGATCTCGATGGCGCGGCCTTTGTTGATTTTCTGATTGATGATGCATCGACGCGCGCCATCGCGGTGTTTGCAGAAACCTTTCGCAGCCCGGCGCGCTTTCGCGCTGCTGCTGCGCGCGCACTGGCTGCTGCCAAGCCGATTGTCGTGCTCAAGATCGGCGCGAGCGACATCACGGTCAAATCAGCGCTGGCGCACACCGGCTCGCTGGTGGGCGACGACAAGGTGTTCGATGGCATCTGCGCACAGTACGGCATCGTGCGCGTGCACTCGATGGAGCAGTTGCTGGCGACGGCGGACATCGCCGGGCGCACCGGCGTGTTGCGCGCTGGTGGCCTGGGCGTGGTGACCAACTCGGGTGGCGTCGGCGAAATCGCAGCGGACAGCGCACACCTGCGCGGCATCCTGGTGCCGGCCTTGTCTGAAGCGGCGCAGGCCGCCATGCGCGCCACCATTCCCGATTCCGCCACGCCACACAATCCGATCGATGTCACCGGGGCGGTGACGCCGCAGCAGTGTGAGGGCGTGGTACAGGTGATGGGCGCACAGGATGATGTGGCGGCCCTGCTATGCCCGTGGTATCCGGTGCCGACCACGGATGATCAGGTCAGCGAGCGCCTGACGCAACTGCATCATCACCTGGGCCGTGGTCTGGCTGCGGCGCCAGTGCCGGGGTTTCTGGTCAGCTACACCAACACCAGCGTCAACGACATGGCGCGCCGCACGATTGAAGCCGAGGGGTTGAACTATCTCGCCTGCGGGCTGGATCAGGCCTTGAGCGGCCTCGCCGCTGCGATGCGGTGGTCCCAGAGGCAGCGCGAGCATGCACAGAGTGTCCGGAAACCCTTGGTGGGAGCGGTTGTTAGCCCATCTCCCCTCTCAGAGCCAATGCCGGGAAGCGCAAATACGCAGGACGAGCAAGCGCGCTTGGAGCGGGACGGACAGCCGCGCTCAGAGCGCGACGGACGGCCACGCTCAGAGCGCGAAGCGCTGGCCTACCTGTCTTGTCACGGTGTGCCGGTCGTACCGGCCACGCTAGCCGCAGACGCGGCACAGGCGGTCGCCGCTGCCCGCGTGCTGGGCGGCACCGTGGTGCTCAAGATTGCCTCGCCCGACATCGCGCACAAGAGCGACATTGGCGGCGTGGCGCTCAATCTGCGGGGAGATGCGGCGGTATGCGATGCGTTCGCGCAGATGATCGCGAGTGCAGGCACCCATTGCCCGCAAGCGCACCTCGACGGCGTCATCGTCGCCCCCATGCGCGAACGCGGCATCGAGTTGCTGGTGGGCTTCACGCGCGATCCGCAATGGGGGCCGGTGCTGGCGGTGGGCCTCGGCGGCGTGTGGGTCGAGATCATGCAGGACGTGGCGCTGCGCCTGTTGCCGGTCGATGCTGCCGAAGTCAAGCGCATGCTCGCCAGCCTGCGCGGCGCGAAATTGCTGCAAGGCCAGCGCGGTGTGCCCGCTGCCGGCATCGACAGACTTGCCGCCGTGATTGCGCGCATCGGCGATGTGTTGCTGGCCTGCGGCGACGAGTTGGTCGAGGCCGACATCAATCCGCTTTGGGTGCGTGGCGATCAGGTCGAAGCGCTGGATGCGCTGCTGGTGTGGCGTGATGCCACTGCGCCGGTCTCCGCCACCGGCCCATAATTGAAGGCAACAGGAAATCAGGAACCTCTCATGTCATTGAAAGAAAAATCCGCCGTCACCGGCATTGGCGAGACCGCCTACACGCGCGGCGCCACCAAGAGCGGCATCGAGCTGCAATTCGAGGCCTCGTTGAAAGCTATCGCCGACGCCGGCCTCAAGCCCGGTGACATCGACGGCATCATCCCGATGGGCATCAGCGGCGCCAGCGCCGAAGAGTTCATCACCAATTTCGGCATCGAAGACCTGCGCTTCTCGATCCAGATTCCGCACGGCGGCGCCAGTCCGGTCGCGGCCTTGCAGGCGGCCGGCGCGGCGGTGGCATCGGGCGTGTGCAACCACGTGCTGGTGCCGTTTGGCCGGAACGTGACGAGCGGTGCGCGTGCTGGCGTGCGCATCCACCAGATGCCGCAATTTCATCTGGTCACCGAATACGAATACCCGATTGGCTCGATTGCCCCCGCGCAACTCTACGCGCCGATGGCGCGGCGCCACATGGAGCTGTACGGCACCACCACCAAACAATTCGGCGAGATTGCCGTGGTGTGCCGCGAGCATGCGCTGCTCAACGACAACGCCGTGATGAAAAAGCCGATCACGCTCGAAGACCACGCCAATTCGCGCATGGTGGCCGACCCGTTCCGGCTGTTGGATTGCAGCCTGGAGAGCGACGGCGGTGTTGCCTTTATCGTGAGCAGCGCCGAGCGCGCGCGCGACATGCGCCAGCACCCGGTCTATGTGATGGGCGTGGCCGAGGGCCATCCCGACCAGCCGGCGTCAATCACGCAGCGGCGCGACATGACTGAAGTGGGCCTCGCCAAAGCTGCGCCGCGCGTGTTCAAGATGGCTGGCGTCACCCACGCCGACATCGATGTCGCCGAAATCTACGATTGCTTTACCTACGTGGTGATCTGCGAGCTCGAAGACATGGGCTTTTGCAAGAAGGGCGAGGGCGGCGCGTTTATCGAGAATGGCCGCTTGCGTCTGGGTGGTGCGTTGCCCACGAACACGCATGGCGGCCTGCTCTCGCAAGGGCATTTGTATGGCGTCAACCACGTCACCGAACTGGTACGCCAGTTGCGCTGGGCCGGCGGGCGCGCGCAGGTGCAGGGCGCAGAAGTCGGCCTCGTCACCGGCTACGGCGATCAAGGCGATGGCGCAATGGCCATCATGCGCAGGGGATAAATCATGACCACGACCACAGCACCTGTCACGCAACTCTCCTCACGTCACGCCAAACCGGTTCCCCATCCAACACCGTTGTCCGCGCCCTACTGGGACGGCGCACGCGCAAATAAACTCATGCTGCAACGCTGCGGCGCTTGCGGCAAGGTGCGCCACTATCCCCAAGTGTTGTGCGGCGCATGCCAGTCAGATCGAGTCGAGTGGGTTGAATCGAACATGCGCGGCACGCTCTATAGCTGGACCGTGACGCACCACGCCTTCCATCCAGGCTTCATCACCGACTTGCCCTATACGCTGGTCACGGTCGATATGGCCGAGGGCGGGCGCGTGCTCGGCCACTATCGCGGCACGACCCCGCTCAAGATCAACCTGCCGCTGCAATTGCGCTTCGAGCCGGACGAGCAGGGCACGCCCGTGCCGGTGTTCGATGTGGTCGCGGCCTGACGCGTAACGAAACTTATAAAGTCAGCCCACATCATGCGCACCCCCATCTGTGACACCCTCGGCTGCGAGTTGCCGATCTTCGCCTTCTCCCATTGCCGCGATGTAGTGGTCGAAGTCACCAAGGCCGGCGGCTTCGGCGTGCTTGGCGCAGCGACGTTTTCGCCCGAGCAGTTAGAGGCCGAGTTGCGTTGGATCGACCAGCACACCGGCGGCAAGCCGTATGGCGTTGACGTCATCATTCCCTCCAAGTACGACAAGGAAGCCGAGACTACCAGCGAAGACCTGGAGCACCTGATCCCGCAGGAGCATCGCGCCTTCATGGACAAGATGCTCGACGACGCCGGTGTAGCGCCGCTGCCGCCGGGCGAGCGCGAGCGGATTCACCGCGAGATCATCGATGGCCGCGGCAACATGACCCCCGATGGCGCGCGCCGTCTGGTGCAAGTTGCGTTGAAGCATCCGCAAGTCAAGATGGTGGTCAGCGCCCTTGGCTCGCCACCGCCCGATGTGGTCGAACAACTGCGCGCCCACAACATCGTCATCGGTGCCATGTGCGGCAAGGGCGAGCACGCCAAACGCCACGTTGCCGCCGGCGTGCAGGTCATCATCGCGCAGGGCACCGAAGCGGGCGGGCATACCGGCGAGGTGGCGACCATGGTGCTGGTGCCGCAAGTGGTGGAGCAGGTCGAAGCGCTTTTCGCCAGTGGCGCTGCCAACGGCAACAAGGTCGCGGTGCTCGCCGCCGGCGGCATCGCCAAAGGCAGCCAGATCGCCGCCGCCCTCGCGCTCGGCGCGCAAGGCGTGTGGTGCGGCACGATCTGGCTCGCCACGCGTGAAAGCGAGCTCGACCCGTTCGAAAAGGAAGCCCTGTTCGCGGCGCGTACCGAAGACGCGGTGCGCCGTCGCGCGCGCACCGGCAAACCGGTGCGCATGCTCAAAAGCAAATTGTCTGAAGCGTGGGAAGCGCCCGGCGCGCCGGCATATTTGCCGAC
>JANNCZ010000040.1:0-15565 GCA_031387185.1 Burkholderiales bacterium | reverse complement strand
ACCTGACGGGCCAGCAGAATGTGCTCGCGGGTCTGCGGCATCGGGCCGTCGGCGCTCGATACCACCAGAATGGCGCCGTCCATATGCGCGGCGCCAGTGATCATGTTTTTGATGTAGTCGGCGTGACCGGGGCAGTCAACGTGGGCGTAGTGACGATTCTTGGTCTCATACTCCACGTGCGCGGTGTTAATAGTGATACCGCGCGCTTTTTCTTCCGGCGCTGCGTCAATCTGGTCGTATGCCTTGGCTTCCCCGCCAAACTTGGCCGACAACACCGTCGTGATCGCTGCCGTCAGCGTCGTCTTGCCGTGGTCTACGTGACCAATCGTCCCGACGTTCACGTGCGGCTTCGTACGCTCAAATTTACCCTTGGCCATGATTCTCTACCCTTGAAAACGTTTGTTGATAAGGATCATTCTTGATGATTGCCATACTCCTACTCCCTGGTGCCCATGGCGTGGATCGAACACGCGACCTCTCCCTTACCAAGGGAGTGCTCTACCACTGAGCTACATGGGCCAATCTGCACCAATCTGCCATTCATGCTGCAAACCGGCCTGAAACTGCACAACTATCCTGCAAAATCTTTACTGCTGCGCCGGCTTTCCCCCCACCGGAACGCACCGGAAACGAGTCCTGATGGAGCGGGTGAAGGGAATCGAACCCTCGTCATAAGCTTGGAAGGCTTCTGCTCTACCATTGAGCTACACCCGCACAAACACCCGGCGCAAACCCGGCAAAGCTGGTGGTGGGGGATGGATTCGAACCATCGTACTCGTTAGAGGGCAGATTTACAGTCTGCTGCCATTAACCACTCGGCCACCCCACCGGAAGCGAACCTCAAATTATGCTGCATTTAGCTGCACCGGTCAAGTAAATTGGCAATTTCGCTATTTCCTCCGCGCACGAGACCGGCCGCTGCTGCGGAAAGGTTTTATTATTTTAATCAGCCACTTAGAGCAAACCTGCGAGAAAATGCCGGGAATGCGCGGTAGCAGTCAATCGCCTTGCCTTTTTGTCGCGTCTTCGCAACGCCGCCGCAACACGCTTGCCACCCTCGCCCGCACATGACAACGTCCGCGCTCGATCTTCTAAACCGCATCTTCGGTTACGCGTCGTTTCGCGGACCGCAGCAAGCCATTATCGAGCGGCTGACGGCGGGAGGTGATTGCCTGGTGTTGATGCCCACCGGCGGCGGCAAGTCGCTGTGTTATCAAATTCCCGCGCTGCTGCGCCCGGGTTGCGCCGTCGTCGTCTCGCCCCTGATCGCCCTCATGCGCGATCAAGTGGCGGCCCTGACCGAGGCTGGCGTCAATGCCGCCTTCCTCAATTCGTCGCTCGACGCCGGTACCGCTGCACGCATCGAGCGCCAGCTGCTGGCGGGTGAACTCGACCTGCTCTACATCGCGCCCGAACGTCTGCTTGGTGAACGCACCCGTGAACTGCTCGGCCGCGTCACCGTTGCGCTGTTTGCGATTGACGAAGCGCACTGTGTGTCGCAATGGGGCCATGATTTCCGGCCCGAGTATGGCGCGCTGGGCTTTCTCGCCACCGACTTTCCCTCGGTGCCGCGCATCGCACTCACCGCCACTGCCGATGAGCTCACGCGCCGCGAAATCATTGCCAAGCTCCACCTCGACGGTGCCGAAGTATTCATCTCCAGCTTTGACCGTCCCAACATCCGATACGAAATCGTCGCGCGCGCCAACGCGCATGCGCAATTGCTCGATTTCCTGCACGAGCGTCATGTCATCGAGCCGCCAGACCATCAAGCCCACGGGCAGCGCCCTGCGGCTGGCAGCAGCAAGCGGACACTCAGCCAACTCAGCCATCATGGTGGCATCGTCTATCGCATCTCACGCGCCAAGACGGAAGACACCGCGCACTTTTTGCGCGAACACGGCTTCAACGCCCTCGCCTACCACGCCGGCCTTGACGCTGCAACGCGCGAAGAAACCCAGACGCGTTTCTCGAACGAGTCTGACTTGATCGTCGCCGCCACCATCGCCTTTGGCATGGGCATCGACAAGCCCGACGTGCGCTTCGTCGCCCATCTCGATCTGCCGCGCAACATCGAAGCCTATTACCAGGAGACCGGCCGCGCCGGCCGCGATGGTGCGCCTGCTGACGCGTGGATGACCTACAGTCTGTCCGACATCGTCACGCAACGCCGCATGATCGACGAATCAGAGGCCGAAGAGATATTCAAGCGCGTCTCGCGCCAAAAGCTTGACGCGCTGGTGGGCTTGGCCGAGAGTGCCGGTTGCCGCCGCGTGCGTCTGCTGTCCTATTTTGGCGAGGAGTCACAAGCTTGCGGCAACTGCGACAACTGCCTCAACCCGCCGCGCACGTTTGACGGCACCCTGCTGGCGCAAAAGGCGCTCTCCACCGTCTACCGCACCGGCCAGCGATTCGGCGCCGGCCACGTAATGGATGTGCTGCTCGGCAAAACCACCGAGCGCGTCACCAGCTTGCGCCACGACCAACTTTCCACTTTCGGCATCGGCAAAGACACCCCCGAAGCGCAATGGCGCGCGGTGTTTCGCCAGATGGTCGCCATGGGCTACCTCTACGCCGACAGCGAAGCCTACGGCGTACTCAAGCTCGAAGACGCCGCGCGCGCCGTTCTCAAGGGCGAGATAGCGGTGCAGTTACGCGAAGAAACCGCAGCGCCGAAAAAATCCAAAGAGCGCTCACGGGGGCGCGGCGGATCGCGCTCGTCAGGCGATCAACGCGCAAAGACTGCCTCCCAGAGCGGCTCTCAGGCAGAAGATCGCATTGAGCAAGGCACACCAGCCGCCGCCTTGTTTGACGCGCTGCGCGCCTGGCGCGCAGCCATTGCGCGCGAGCATGGCGTGCCCGCCTTCGTGGTGTTTCATGACAGCACGCTCGCAGCCATCGCAGCGCAAAGGCCCGCCTCCCTCACCCAGCTACGCGCGATCAGCGGCGTGGGTGAAGCGAAACTGGCGCGGTATGGCGTGGCGTTACTCGAATTGATTGAAGATACGCACACATAGTAAGATTCAGTAATACCCAGTAATATTCTACGCACATGCAATGTGAGGACTGCTCAAATGCCCAACGCCGCCTACCAGCGCTTTGCCATCACCGTACCGGAAGGCATGGCGCTGCAAATTGACAAAGCTTGCCGCGCCGAGGGGCGTAACCGTTCGGAATTTTTCCGCGAAGCCGTGCGCCACTACATGAGCGCAAAGCTGGGCAGAAAATCTCCGCAGTTCGTCATGCCGTCTGGGGACGAAGACCACCAGGACCATCCGTTCCGCCTGTTTTCCGAGTGGGAATCAGAGGCAGATGCTGTGTATGACAAGCTCGGCTAAGCGTGCCGCATGTCAAACTTCCGTGCGTGGGACGTTGTCGTCGTGCCGTTTCCTTTCAGTGATCAACGCACCGTAAAAGTACGGCCCGCCGTGGTGGTCTCCACGGACGTATTGAGCAAACGCAACGGCAAATATGTGCTCGCCATGGTCACCAGCGCCGGCAACGCGGCGCAATATGGCGATGTAGCGATCAGCAATCTCATTGATGCAGGATTGCCTGCGGCATCCGTCGTGCGGGCGAGCAAGCTCGCGGTCATCGAAGAAGGCGACATGCGCAGAAGGATAGGCGCCTTGCCGCAAAGTGATCGTATCCGCGTGGCTGAGCAGCTTCGCGAGTATCTGGCCATCGGTTCAGCCAACACCTAACCCGCTTTGCAGCGCACAGGCAAATAGCTTGATCCAGCGCTTGCGCACCTCCCGATTCCCCGCCACAATCCGTCTCACCCGCAAGCGCCTTCGGGCATTCACGATTGTGGCGCGGGAGACCTCACGATGGCAGGAGCCCCCCCATGTTCAACAAGCTCTGGTCCGCATTGACTGGATCACCCGGGCCAACCGCGCTCACGCCCTCGCTGGCGTTGCTCCCTTCGCGACTGCCGCACTTCACCCCGGCGTCGCCCGCCGCAATGGATCGCGGTGTCGCGCAAGGCGACACCATTGCCAAAATGTTCTGGGACGGCGTCGCCCGCCGCGGCGCGCAAACGGTGCTGCGCCAAAAAAACTTCGGCATCTGGCGCGCGATGACGTGGTCGCAACTGGGCGATGCCGCGCGCGAGATTGGCATGGGCCTGATCTCACTCGGCTTTGAGCCGGGCGAAGTGATGTCGATTTTGTCCAACACCAATCGCGAGTGGGTGCAGGCGGACCTCGGCGGCCACGTGGCGGGCGGCGTGGTCAACGGCATTTACCCGACCGATGCGGCATCGCAAGTCGAGTATCTGTGTGCGGATTCGTCCACGGTTTATCTGTTTGTCGAGGACGAAGAGCAGCTCGACAAGGCGCTGGAGGTGCGTGAGCGCTTGCCGAAGTTGCGCAAGATCATCGTGTTTGACATGGAAGGCCTGCGCGAGTTGGACGATGCGCAGGTGCTGAGCTTCGATGCCCTGCGCGCACTCGGACGCGGGCACCACACCAAGTATCCTGATCTCATCGAGCAGCGCAGCCTCGCGCGCAAACCCGAAGACCTTGCCGTGCTGGTGTACACCTCGGGCACGACGGGCCGCCCGAAGGGCGCGATGATTTCGCACAAAAACCTGCTGACCACCTGCGCCATCTATGCCGAGGCCCTGCCGCGCGCCGAGGTGGACGAGCGCATGGCGTTTTTGCCCCTGTGCCATATCGCCGAGCGCCTTGGCGGTGAGTATTTTCCGCTGTACACCGGCGCCGTCATCAATTTTGTCGAGAACCCCGACACCGTGCCGGAAAATGTGCGCGAGATTCAGCCCACCACCTTCACCGCCGTGCCGCGGGTGTGGGAAAAGTTTTACTCCAGCGTGCTGATCCGCATTCGCGAGTCCACCAAAATGCAGCAGGCCGCCTATGCCTGGGCAATTGGCGTGGGCATGGAGCGCGCGAAATATGTCGAAGAGGGACAGCCTGTGCCGTCTGCGCTGGAGTGGCGCTTTCGCTTGGCGCGCTTGCTTGCGCTCGACAACATCCGCCGCATCCTCGGTGTGCACCGTGCGCGTTTTCTGGTCACCGGCGCTGCCCCGATTTCGCCCGACCTGGTGCGCTGGTACATGGCTCTCGGTCTGCCGATGATCGAGGTCTGGGGCATGACCGAGAGTTGCGGCGCGGTCACCTTCAACCCGGCCGGGCGCATCAAGCCTGGATCCATCGGCATCGCCACCAAACGCGCGGCGATCAAGGTGTCGGATGAAGGCGAGCTGCTGGTCAAGGGCGACAGCGTGTTCATGGGCTACCTCAATGAGCCGGAAAAAACCGCCGAGACCCTGATCGACGGCTGGCTGCACACTGGCGACGTAGGCCGGGTTGATGAAGACGGGTACTTCTACATCAGCGACCGCAAAAAAGACATCATCATCACGGCAGGCGGCAAAAACATCACGCCCTCGGAGTTTGAAAACCAGTTGAAATTCTCCACCTACATCACCGATGCGGTAGTGATCGGCGACAAGCGCGCCTACCTCTCGTGCCTCGTCATGGTTGATCACGAAAATCTGGAGCAATGGGCGCAGTCGCAGTCGATTCCCTTCTCCGACTACAAGAGCCTCACACGGCGGCCCGAGGTGATCAAGCTGATCGGTGACGAGATCGAACGCGTCAACAAGGAGTTTGCGCGCGTTGAGCAGATCAAGCAGTTCCGCCTGATCGAAACCAAACTCACCGCAGAGGATGAGGAACTCACCCCGACCATGAAGCTCAAACGCAAGCTCGTCAATGAAAAGTACAAGGATTTGATCGATTCCATGTACACTAAGGCAGCGTGATTTTCACTTTGATATTACCGTAAGACCGTTGATAGACAAGGCTTTCCCGGCATCGCCAGCCGGAGAGCCGCTTGAACACTCATTCTTGGCGATGGAGACAAACATGAAATTGAAGTCAGCAGCATTGGCCGCAGCCCTGTTGTCGCCGGCATGGGCCGTTCTGGCCCTTCTGCCAGGGCCGGCAGCAGCGCAAACGCAGGGCGTCAGCAAAGACGAAGTGGTGATCGGCACCATCCAGGATTTGTCCGGCCCGATTGCGGCATTTGGCAAATCGGCGCGCAACGGCATGCAATTGCGCGCGGACGAAGCCAACGAGCAAGGCGGCATCCATGGCCGCAAGGTCAAGTTCATCGCCGAAGACTCGGGTTACGACCCGAAAAAAGCCGTGCTGGCCGCGCAAAAGCTGGCGCAGCGCGACAAGATATTTGCGACGGCCGGCAACATCGGTACGCCAATCGCCATGGCCACCATGCCGATCTTTTTCGAGAAAAATATTCCCCATCTGTTCCCGCTCACCGCCGCGCGCCAGATGTATGACCCGCTGCACAAACTCAAATATTCGTTCGCGGCCACCTATTTCGACCAGGTGCGCTCGGCGGTCAAAAATCTCACCAAAGTCAAAGCCGACCGCAAGTGGTGCACGATTTATCAGGACGATGACTTCGGCCTGGAAATTTTGCAGGGCGCAGAAGCGGCCATGAAAGAAAACGGCAAGACCCTGATCGAGAAGACCAGCTACAAGCGCGGCTCCACCGATTTTTCCTCGCAAGTCGCCAAAATGAAAAGCGCCGGCTGTGACACCGTCATCATGGGTACCATCATTCGCGAGACGGTCGGCACCATTGGTGAAGCGCGCAAAACCGGCTTCAACGCCGAATTCGTTGGCACCTCGGCCGCCTACACTCATTTGATACCACGTCTTGGCGGTGCGGCGATGAACGGCTTCATTGCTGCGCACACCATCGGCCACCCCTATCTCGACGACGCCGCGCCAAACATCCGCTTTTGGGCAGCCAAGTACAAAACCAAGTTCAACGAAGACCCGGACGTGTTCTCGGCCTACGGCTATCTGATCATGGACAACACGCTCGCCACCATCTCCAAGGCCGGCAAAAACCTGACCACCGAGGGCTTCATCAAGGCACTCGATTCGTCCACCTTCCCGCCCGACATGTTCGGCGGCGACGGCATGACCTTCACACCCACCAAGCACCTGGGGTCGAGCAAGTCGCGCCTGTCGCAAATCAAGGACGGGCGCTGGACCGTGATTGGCGGCTACGTCGATCCTTGAGTTGACAATTCACCCCTTCATCCAAAAAGCCCGCTCCTCGCGGGCTTTTTTCCCACTTTCACGAAAGCGTTTGACATGACTCTCTCCCGCAGAACCGTACTGCACTCCGCTGGCGCAGTGCTCGCCTTGGGCACACTGGGTAACGCCAAGCTTGCGACGGCGCAATCCTGGCCTTCCAAGTCCATCACCCTGGTCGCGGCGCAAGCGCCAGGCGGCTCGACCGACATCCTGGCGCGCACCATCGCCGAACGCCTCGGGCCGCGCCTGGGCCAGCCGGTGGTGGTGGAAAACCGCGTCGGTGCCGGCGGCAATATCGGCACCGGGCAAGTTGCCAACGCCACGCCCGATGGTCACACCCTGCTGATTGGCTACGTCGGCACCTTCGCCATCAATCCCTCGCTGTACGCGTCGATCCCGTTTGATCCGGTCGAGAGCTTCACCAATATCGTCGGCATTGCCGACGTGCCGCTGGTGCTGGTGGTGCGTGCCGATGCGCCCGCCAAAACACTCGACGAACTGGTCGCCCTCGCGCGCACCAAACAACTCACCTTCGGTTCCGCCGGCAACGGCACCATGAACCACATGGCCGGCGAGTTGCTCAACCAGCACGCCAAAATCAAGATTACCCACATCCCCTATCGCGGCGTCGCCGCCTCGGTCACGGACCTGATCGGCGGCACGGTCGATATGACCTTTGCCTCTGCGCCCGCCATCGTCGGGCACATCAAAGGCGGCCGCCTGCGCGCCCTCGCCGTCACCAGCCCGGCGCGCTCGCGCGCCCTGCCCGACGTGCCCGCCATGATGGAGTCCAAGACCGGCGCGATCAGCGTCAGCACCTGGTACTCGATCATCGGCCCCAAGGGCGTACCACCCGCCGTGGTAAGCAGGATTCAGGGCGAAGTGGTGAAGATCATCGACACCCCGGAAGTGCGCGAACGCCTCGACGCCATCGGCGCAGTGCCGTGGACGCTCGGGCCGGAGCAACTGCTCGCGACCATCAAGCAGGACCTCGCACGCTGGACACCTATCGTGAAGGCGAGCGGCGCGAAGATCGATTGATAGTGCGCGCACGCCAGCCGGCTGCGCGGCAAGCGGCGGGCTGTCTGTGATGCTCGCACCCATTGCCCGTACACACCTTCTCGTACCATTAAAACCGCGCCCCGGCGCGGTTTTTCATTCACGCACCAGGCGTTTGATGTGGCGGGCCGTGCGGATGGGCACGCGAGTGCGCGTGACCGTCTGCCGTTGCGTGCCCTCCGCCATGCCCTGCCCCCTGCGCTGCGGCCACCGCCACCTTCTGTGGCAACAGCGAGCCAGCAATCATGCCGGCAAACGCCGCGATAAAACCAATGATCTGCGCCGGCCAGACTTCACTCTTGACGAACACCTCGCACGATAGCCACACGCTCAAACCAAGCGTCATCGCAAAGTAGGCACCCTGCGTGGTGGCGCGTGACCAGTAGAGGCCGAACACCAGCGGAATGAAAGCCGTGACCAGCGTCACCTTGTAGGCGCTCTCGACCATCTGAAAAATGGTCAGCTTGCTATTGAGCGCGATGAACAACACGGCGATGGCAAATGTCACCAGAGACACGCGCATCACCAGCAAAAAGCGCTTGTCGCTCATGTTAGGATAAAACCCGCGCACGATGTTTTCCGAAAACGACACCGACGGTGCCAGCAGTGTCGCCGACGCGCAGCTCATGATCGCCGAGAGCAGCGCGCCAAAGAAAATCACCTGCGCAAACACCGGCGTGTGTTGCAGGATCAGCGTCGGCAGCACCAACTGGGAGTCGGTCGTGACCAGAGCACCAAACTTGGCCGGGTCCACCATCGTCGCCGCATAGGCCAGAAACATCGGCACAAACGCAAACGCAAAATAGAGTGAGCCGCCCAGCACCGAGCCGCGCACGGCGGTCTTTTCATCTTTGGCCGAGGTGATGCGCTGAAACACATCCTGCTGCGGAATCGATCCGAGCATCATGGTCATCCACGCACCAACGAATGGCACCCAGAGACTGAGCTTGGCCTCCGCCGGAAAAAACTGCAACTTGCCCGCCGCGCTCGCATGGGCGACGACCGCGCTTGGCCCCCCCACCAGACCGCCGATAAACCATGCGATAAACAACAGGCCGCACATCACCACCATCATCTGCACAAAGTCGAGCATCGCCACCGAAAACATGCCGCCGAAGGTGGTGTAGGTGAGCACGATGGCGGCACCGAGCACCATGCCCCACTCGTTGCTGATGGCGCCGCTGGTGACAATGTTGAACACCAGGCCAAGCGCCTTGATCTGCGCCGCCACCCAGCCCAGATACGAGATCACGATGGCAATCGAAGTCACCACCTCGACGGTGCGGTTGTAGCGTATGCGGTAGTAGTCGCCGATGGTGAGCAGCCCCATGCGATAGAGCTTGGGCGCGAAAAAAAGCCCCGCAAGAATCAGGCACAGCGATGCGCCGAACGGGTCGGCCACCACGCCACCCAAGCCGTCTTTCACAAACGTCGCGGACACACCAAGCACGGTCTCGGCACCGAACCAGGTGGCAAACACGGTGGCGGTCACCACCGGCAATGGCAGGCTGCGCCCGGCGACGGCGAAATCCTTGGTGTTGTGTACGCGCGTCGCAGCGTAGAGGCCGATGGCGACCGAGAACGCGAGATACAGGAAAACAAAACCAATCAGCATGATGGCGGATTGACGCAAGGGCGGGAATGGCTAGAGATTATACGAACGCTGCGATGCCAGGCCGAATTGGTGATTGATGCAGAGCGTATTTTGCACCATGCCATGCCTCCAAGAATAGCTCTGGGAGCGGATTACGGGCACGCCTCTGGCTGCAGGCCTTGGTGGGTGCGGGTCTTGAGGGTTGTTGCGGATCAAACCTCTATCGGATCAGTGCTTCGGATTAATCGCCAGCGCCGGCGAGATCAGGCCAAGTGAGGTGCCATAATTCATCCCTGCTTGAGCTTGGCTAGCGCCTTGCGATCCGATGAGTCGAACGTTGCCCATCTGTTGAGAGTCAACCAGGAGGTCTAAATTGAAATCCTCGCGCCCTCTGAAACCCTCTCCCACCAACGCTTTCATCGACATACAAGCCTGTTATCCGCGCCCAGAGCGGCTCTTGGCGACATGCCATTCCTCCAAAATGAGCGCAGCATGCCATTGCGGCCAACAAGCTCAGACTTGCGCCGCCTGCATCAGCACCTGTTCGGCCCATTTGTTCAGGCTCTGACCACGCTGCGCACTGGCCTTGAGCGCAGCCGCATGCACCAGCGGGTCCACGCGCAGCATCAAGCGGCCGCTGGCAGGCTTCTCTGCAGCCTGACCCAACTTCGCACAAGCGGCGAAGTAGCTGTCCACGCTCGCCTGAAATGCCGCCTCGAATTTCGCCACCGACGTGGCGTGGAAGGTGATGATGTCGTCAATCGCGAGCACGCGCCCGACAATGATCTTGTCTTCCACATCAAAATCCATGCGGGCGGTGTAGCCCTTGTAGGTCATGCTGTTCAACGGGTTGTTGGCATTCATTTGGCGACTCCAAGTTTCTCCAGATACTCCCGCGCAGCCTGGACGCGATAGCGCAGCGCCTCTTTGGCGGGATGCGGGCGATGGAAGTTTGCTTTGCGGGTCGGGTGATCGGCGAATCCACCACGGGCAGAATCGCGAAGAGAAGCCGCGAGACCAGTCACATCTCGCGCATCAGAGCGTCAACCAGGTCTGCCACTTCATCGGCAAACTGCGCCGTGACGGCATCGGCGCGCTCGATATTGCGCGCTTGCCAATCCTGATTCTTGACGTGATCGACCAACACAACGCCATCGACAGTGCTGCCCGGCGGCAAGCGTAACTCGAACGCATAGCCCTTGATCTTTGAAGTGATGGGGCAAGCCAGACAGCGCCCGGTTTTGCGGTTGTAGGCTTGGGACGACAGCACCAGCGCGGGACGCCTGCCGGCCTGCTCACGGCCCGCCTGCGGCGAGAAATCCATCCAGACGATGTCCCCGCGTGCAGGAACATAGCGGCTCACCATGCTCTCACCACACCTCGCGCCCGGCCGGCGCGCCGTCAATCTTCGTTGCATCCGGCAGAGTGGATGGCCTGATCGACGCAATCATCGCCGCGACTCTAACCACCGTCTCGGCGCGCGAGCGCTGCGGCTTGACGCTGCGAATCACGATCGAGCGATCGGGCCGGGCGTGCGCCTCAACCAGATCGCCCACTTTGAGACCCGACTTGCGTAGTGCGTCAGCGGGAATACGCACTCCTGTACTGTTGCCCCAGCGGGCGATGGTGGCGGGCATGAGGATTCCTTGAGACCGGAGGGATATTCAGAGAATATCCATTATAGGGGAGGCTCCCGGCGGCATCGTCAGGCGAATCATTGCAAAAGGCACACCAACGTGATTATGAGAGTTGGCCTGAAACCGTTGGTGGATGCGAGCTTCATCGACTGCAACGTCTAAGGATCCTCGCGCACCCGCAAGAAGCTCGCAAAGCGAGGCAGGCCGTTTTTGGTGAAATCGCGATAGGTGTAGGTCACGGTGCTGCCAACCGGCGGTGGATGCTTGCGCTGCGCATCGGTGAAGCCGGTGCCGAGCTTGAAGCTGCGGCCATCGGGCATCTTTACCTCGAGTGCGCCCATCACGCCGGTATATTTGCCTTTGCCCGGCAGATGCGCCACAACCACCGCTTCGGTATCGCGCAGCGGTTTCATCTTGACCAGCACGTCGCTGCGCCCGGTGACATAGGGCGCGCTGGCCAGATGCAGCATCACACCCTCGCCACCGCTCTTGACCACCGCGGCAAGTTTGGCATCTAGCGCGCGCTTGTTGGCGACGCGCACTTGCTCGACCGCTTGCAGCGGCGGCCAATTCGTTTGGCGCACCAGTTCGACGATGCGCGCGTAGCGCTCGGCAAACGTGCCCGGCACATCGGGCAACTCGAAAATCAGATAGCTCACGCGCTGCCATTCATCATCGACTGGCTGCGCCTTGCGCACGATGCCGGAGAGTTCGTCGAACTTGCCGCGCGCGAGCCAGAGTTCGCCATCGAGTTGCGTGGCAGGCAGTTTGGCAATGAACCAGGCTGGCGCGGCCACCTCGCGCCCACTGCGAAAACGGAGCGTCTTGCCATCCCACAGCGCGCGCACGCCGTCGAACTTTTCGCTCACCAGATAGAGGCTCACATCCAGCGCTGAGCGGTATTCGTTGGCGAGCAAAAGTGCAGTTGCGGGTGCGGGGGCGGCGGGTTGTGCGTGCAGCGGGCCGGCCACGCAAAGCCAAGCGCACAGATACGCGAAGAGGCGCGCAGACCAGTGCCGCGTCACAGCCGGAACCACAACCAGACCTGCCACGCCAACAACCCAATGAGCGCAACGGTGATCCACGTCAGGCGCTGATTGGTGCGGCGCTGCTCTTCGGCAAGACGCTTAAACGCACCCTCATCCTGCCCCGCACTCGCGCGCTCGAGCACTTGCGTGATCAGGCGCGGCCATTGCGGAATCATCTTGGCGAAGTACGGCGCTTCCTTCTCCAGATTTTTGGCAAAGCCCTGCCAACCTAACTGCTCGCGCATCCAGGTTTCGAGATAGGGTTTGGCGGTGGCCCACAGGTCGAGTTCGGGGTCGAGCTCGCGCCCCAGGCCTTCAACATTGAGGAGCGTTTTTTGCAGCAGCACCAGTTGCGGCTGAATCTCGACATTGAAGCGGCGCGAGGTCTGGAACAGGCGCAGCAGCACCTGCCCGAGCGAAATTTCGTGCAAGGGTTTGTCGAAAATCGGCTCGCAGCAGGCGCGCACTGCGCCTTCGAGCGCTTCGACATTGGTGTTGCGCGGCACCCAGCCCGACTCGACGTGCAACGTGGCGACGCGGTGATAGTCACGATTGAAAAACGCGAGGAAATTTTTCGCCAGGTAATCCTTGTCGTGCTCCGACAGCGTGCCGACGATGCCAAAGTCCAGCGCCACATAGCGGCCCAGTGAATCGGTGGCGTCCGACACAAGAATGTTGCCGGGGTGCATGTCGGCATGAAAAAAGCCGTCGGTAAACACTTGGGTGAAAAAAATCTCGACGCCATCGCGTGAAAGCTTTTTGAGGTCGATGTTCGCAGCGTTGAGCTTGGCGATCTGGCTGATCGGAATGCCGTGCATGCGCTGCATCGTCATCACGGTCGGGCGGCAGTAGTCCCAATAAATCTCCGGCACCATCAGCAAATGGCCGCGCACGCCGGAGGGCAAAAAATTGCGCCGCAATTGACTGGCATTCGCGGCCTCGCGAATCAAGTCGAGTTCGTCATGCAAATACATGTCGAACTCCGCCACCACTTCGCGCGGCTTTAAGCGCTTGCCATCCGCCCACCAGGCTTCGATCAGGGTCGCGGCCACGCCCATGAGCGCCAGATCGCTTTCGATGGCCGGCAGCATGCCAGGGCGCAACACCTTGACCGCGACTTCACGGCCATCGTGCAGCACCGCGAAATGCACTTGCGCAATCGACGCGCTCGCCACCGGCACACGGTCAAACTCGCGGAACAAGCTTGACGGCGCACGCCCCAGCGCACACTCAATTTCAAGCTCGGCAATCGCTGAGTCAAACGGCGGCACGCGATCTTGCAGGCGCGCGAGCTCGTCGGCGATATCGGTGGGCATCAGGTCGCGCCGGGTTGACAACACCTGACCGAATTTCACAAAAATCGGCCCGAGGGTTTCCAGCGCCTCACGCAAGCGCACGCCGCGCGGCGCGGAAAACGTGCGCCCGCCAAACACGGCTTGATACAGCGATTTTGGCCAGCCGGGCTTGGCTGCGGCCATGAAAAATTCGTCCAGCCCGAAGCGGTACGCGATGGAAAAAATCTTCAGGAGTCGGAACGCGCGCAGCACGGTGTGGCCCGCAATCAAACGGGTCTTGAGAGGCAAACGGAGCAGGGACTTTAACCGATGTACCCGCGGCAGATCCGCAGAGCGATGGCGGACTAAGCGCAAGCCGCGCATCTGCCGGTAGCGCCCGGCACTACGTTGGGCCACGTGATTGCGGCACAGCGGCGGCAATCGAAGAATGCGTCCAGCAACGCAGTGTGCGTTGCATTTTCCCCTCCCGCCACCCGAGAAAGGACAGACCCGGAGCAATGCCGCCGCTGGCCCCCGCCATCGAGCCCGTCACCGTGCAGCAACCCAGTGCGGGCCAATGAAACAGAAATCAGACGCAGCGAGTCTAATTTTGCGCTGGACTGATCGCCAAATTTGGCGATCAACGGCATTTGAAAATAGTTCGGCATGCCGTTAATTCGCCGTACGCGTGGCCGGACAAAGCTAAAGTGTGCCCATGAAAAAAAGCCAGAGTCCGGAAACACCCGTGCTGGTCTACCAAGCCGATGACGGTGCCATCCGTGTCGAAGTCCGCGTCGCGGGGGAAACCGTCTGGCTCAATCAGGCGCAAATGGCCGGCCTGTTCCAGACCACCAAGCAAAACGTCGGCCTGCAGATCCGGAACGTCTTCGCCGAGGGGGAACTGACGCCGGAGTCAGTTGTAAAGGATTTCTTTACAACTGCCGCCGACGGCAAGCAGTACCGCACCAGACACTACAACCTTGATGTGATCATTTCCGCCGGCTACCGGGTCAAATCCCTTCGCGGCACCCAATTTCGCATCTGGGTCGCAATGAGCCTGCGCCAGTACCGGCAACTCAAGGCACAGTTCATCACTTGCTACCAGGCGGACAACAGCATCGGGAAAATCAGAGCCGCATCGTTGTGGGAGCGGGAGGCATGCCTGGCAGCGCTCGAAGGAAGGGGTGGCCGCTGATTTGCTACGCTGGTCCAGCGGCCGAAACCTCGATAGGTTCAAAGCCGATAGGCAGTGAACTCAGGGGAGAAGTTAACGGCATGCCGATTTTTTGTCAAGGTGAAAGACGCTAGAAGCCGCTCCAGGAGCCATTCTTGGCGACTCATCTGCCAGGATCGTTGGTGGAAGCGGCTATCAGGCCGGCATCTTCTGATAGTGTCCGCAGCGGCAAGCATTGCAGCTAAGCTACACCACACCGCTGTGGGTCACGCCGGCGGCGGTGCTGCTCCTCGGCGAGCGCCTTACCCCGGCGCGCGCCGCCGCCGTGGCCATCGGCATGGCCGGCCTCGCCGTCATGTTCAACCCGCTCGCCTTCGACTGGTCCGACCAGCGCGCCCTCATCGGCAACGGCTTGCTCCTGCTCTCGGCCCTGTGCTGGGCGATCAGCATCCTCCACACCCGCGCCCATCGCTGGGTCTCAACACCGTATCAACTCGTGTTCTGGGAAGTGCTGCTCGCCACCGTCGTGCTCACGTTGCTCGCCTGCATCTTCGAAGGCTGGCCGCAGATTGCGTGGAGCATGAAGCTCGTGCTGCTGCTCGCCTACGGCAGCGTGTTCGGCGTTGCGCTGGCCTACTGGGCCATGGCCATGGTCAACCGCAGCCTGCCCGCAGTGACCACCTCGCTCGGCGTGCTCGCCAC
>JANNCZ010000882.1:0-1887 GCA_031387185.1 Burkholderiales bacterium | reverse complement strand
TTGAGAACTTTTTGAGAGAGTGCAAAATGTTGATCGCCAGGAAATGGATAGTGGCGTTGAGTGCAGTGTGCTGCTGCCTGCCGTTCGCGGCGCGCGCGCAAGCGCCCGCAGGAACCTCGGCCCAGGCTGCTGCCTTCCCGTCCAAGCCAGTGCGCATTCTGGTCGGCTTCACGCCAGGCGGCGGGCCGGATATCGTCGCGCGCGCGCTTGCGCAAAAGCTGGGCGAGACGTGGAAGCAGCCGGTAACAGTGGAGAACCGGCCTGGCGCCGGTGGCAACATCGCGGCACAAGCAGTAGCGACCGCAGCAGCAGACGGCAGCACACTGCTCTCGGTTACGCCCGGCCATGCGGTGGCGCCAGCGATCTACCCCAAGCTGCCCTTCGACACCGTCAAGGATTTCGCCGGTATCACTCTCACCGCCACCGGCCCGGCTCTGGTGATCGTGTCGCCCCAACTCAACGTCAAGACCATGGCCGAGCTGATTGCGCTCGCCCGTGCGCAGCCTGGCAAACTCAATTACTCGTCGGCCGGCATTGGCAGCGGCTCGCACTTCGCGGGTGAACTGCTGCGCATGCAGTCGGGTATTGATGTGGTGCACGTGCCCTTCAAGGGCATCCCCGAAGCGCTCACCGAAACCATGGCCGGGCGCATCCAGTTTTTCATCTCGCCCTACGCGAGCGCCATCAACCTCGTCAAGGAAGGTAAGGCACGTGCTATAGCGGTGACCGGCGACAAGCGCATGCCCGATTTACCCGATGTGCCGACCGCGATGGAGTCGGGTGCGGCTGGCTACAAGTGGATATTCTGGTACGGCCTGCTGGCCCCGGCCAATACGCCCAAGGCGGTGATGGCGCAACTCAACGCCGACATCACGCGCGCGCTCAAGATGCCGGAGATCCGCCAGCGCTTCACACCGCTTGGCATTGAGCCAGTGACCAGCAGCGGCGAAGAGTTTGATAAGTGGATCGCCGAAGAGATCGCCAGTTTCACGCGCATCGCACGTGCGGCAAACATTAAGGCGGAGTAAACACGCGAACCTGTACGGCCAGCTCGCCACAAGCAACGTCAATTCATCAACACTCAATCAGCAACACCGTCAACCAGCAACACCGAAAGGGGAGCAGCATGAAAGTCAGCACCAACGGCATCGAACTTAACTACACCGTCGAAGGCAGCGGTACCGAATGGATCACGCTGTCGCATTCCCTCGCCTGCGACATTGGCATGTGGGACGAGCAAATGGAATTGCTAAAACCCAGGTTCAAGGTACTGCGTTTCGATACGCGCGGCCACGGCGGCTCCAGCGCGCCCAAAGGCCCCTACACGCTCGAACAAATGGCCGACGACGTGCATGGCCTGTTTGCCGCACTCGGCATCAAGCAGACCCACTGGGTCGGCCTGTCGATGGGTGGCATGATCGGCCAGACCTATGCACTCAAATATCCGGGCGTGTTCAAGAGCATGGTGCTGGCCGACACCACCAGCCGCCGCCCGCCCAACGCCGAGCAGATGTGGGGCGACCGCGTCAAGGCGGTGCAGGCAAGCGGCATGCAAGCAGTATTGCAAACCACACTGGAGCGCTGGTTCACCGCACCTTACCGCGCTGCGCATCTGGACGTGATGGCGCGCATCACCAAATCGATTCTCGGCACACCGGTCGAAGGTTTCTGCGGTGCCTGCCTCGCTATTTCAAAAATCGACTTGATGGATCGCCTCAAAGAAATCAAATGTCCAACCATGGTGACAGTAGGCGACCAGGATCACGGCACGCCGCCCGAAATGGCCAAGATCATTCACGAACATTTGCCGGGGTCAGAACTCTTCATCATTCCCGACGCAGCGCACATCTCCAACATCGAACAGCCGGTGGTGTTCAACAAGATGCT
>JANNCZ010000857.1:0-3765 GCA_031387185.1 Burkholderiales bacterium | reverse complement strand
GCAATGGCGGCACGGTGTCCTCAAGCATTGTGGCCGAGCACGCGGTCAACACGGTGATGTCCGGCCCCGCCTCGGGTGTGATCGCTGCTGCCTACACGGGCCGTGCTTGCGGCATGCCCAACCTCATCACCTACGACATGGGCGGCACATCGAGCGACGTGGCCTTGATCAAGGACGGCCTGCCGTCGGTGTCGTCCGAGCTCGAACTCGAATACGCGATGCCGATCCACGTGCCGATGATCGACGTACACACCATCGGCGCGGGCGGCGGCTCGCTCGCCAGCGTCGATGCAGCGGGCATGCTGCGCGTGGGGCCTTCGAGCGCGGGTGCGACGCCAGGGCCGATTTGCTATGCACGCGGCGGCGTGCGCCCGACGATTACCGACGCGAATCTGGTGCTCGGCCGCCTCAACCCGGACAAACTGCTGTCAGTCAACCACCCGGTGCCGATGGAGCGCGTGCGCGCCTTGTTGGTCGAGCACGCCGGCAGCCGCCTCGGCCTCGACGCCGTGCAAACCGCCGCAGCGATCTTGCGCATCGCCAACGACAAAATGGCCGGCGCAATCCGCATGGTCAGCCTCGCGCGCGGCCACGACCCGCGCGACTTCGCCTTGTTTGCTTTTGGCGGCGCCGGGCCGCTGCACGCCTGCGCACTGGCCAAGGAGCTTGGCATCCCGAAAGTGCTGATCCCCGCAAGACCCGGTCTCACCAACGCTCTTGGCTGCACCGTCGCCGATGTGCGGCACGATTTTGTGCGTACCATCAACCAGCCCCTGAAGGCGCTCGACGAGTCATTGATGGCGTGCGTCTTCGCCGAGCAAGAGGCACAAGGCCGCGCCACGATTGCACGCGAGCGCGTCGAAGTCGAGCGCATCGACTGCGTGCTGGCTGCCGACATGCAGTTTCAGGGGCAGAGCCATCTGCTCACCGTGCCGGTGCCATCGAGTGCCATGAGCTTGAAAGAATTGCACGCCGCGTTCGAAGCCGCGTACTGGCAGCGCTTCGGCGTCGAGTTGAAAGAGATTCGCCCGGTGCTGGTCAACCTGTGCTGCGCCGTGATCGGCCGCCGCCGCTCGGTGGATCTGAAAGCGATTGCGGCAGCGGAACCCAAATCCGCGCTGCGCGACGCGCAGGTGGGTGTGCGGCAGGTGTGGTTTGCCGGTGAGACTCTTGCTGCGCCGGGGGGATTTGTCGAGACGCCGGTTTATCGGCGGGAGTGGCTGCCGGAGGGCGCAGCGTTCACCGGGCCGGCGATTGTTGAGCAGCTTGATTGCACGACGGTGGTGGAGCCGGGGGCGCGGGTGCAAGCGGACGCACTCGGCAATCTGGTCATTTCCCTCTGAGCAGTTCTACTCGGCGGATCAGGCAGCGAAACGACAGCCGCGGTGTCGCGATCGTGACCTTAGGGCGGCGACGCAAAGTTGGCGACACAACGATTGCATAGCCGTCCAAGTGTGCATACAATTGTCAGATGGAAATCGTCTGGGATCCGGTAAAGGCTGCCGCCAATCCGGCGGCGCATGACGGGGTCACTTTCGAGGAAGCCACTCCCGTGCTGTTTGATCCCTTCGCGTTGACCCACGAGGATCAGGATGCTCAGGGAGAGCAACGCTTTTTGGCTCTGGGCCGGGGAAGCAAAGCGCGGCTACTGGTGGTAGTACATACCTATCGCAACGACACCATTCGCATCATTTCGGCTTGGCGCGCCAACGCCGCTCAAAGGAAACGCTATGAAAGCCAGTTCTGATCCCGAATTCGCCCGATACAAGAATCTCGATTTCGCCACAGCCAAGCCGGTGGCGCGGACGCCCCATTTGAAAAGATTGCAAGCGGCGGCGGGCGCCAAATCGCGCATCACCATGCGCGTGGACAGCGACGTAGTGGCGATTTTCCGAGCGCGCGCTGAGATGTCAGGCGGCAACTATCAGACCATGATGAACGATGCGCTGAAGCAGTTCGCGCAGGGAATCACGCTGGGGGAGATGCTTGACCGCCGCGTGCGCGAGACGATTGGGGAAGTGTTGCGCGCCCCTGTCGGGCGTCAAGTACGGCGGCGCGCGGTTGCATGAGGGGAACTGTGTTGGTGTGACAGCAGGTCGACGAATTTCGGTGCGAATTGGGCGCACGATTAAATTCTGAAGTGGGTCATTGCACAAAGGCATTTACTTGGGTGGCTTGGCAGCCTGTCGCCCTTTGCAGCGAATAGGCTGTAAAAGAATGGCGCCGAAAAACATTGAACTTACTGCGGCGGAAACACTTCAACTTTTACAGCTTCTTGGGCTCTCAGCGGGTCGACGGTGAACTGGTGCTCGCCGAGATACAGACTATGCCTATTGGGGCCGCTGATTATTGACCTTGGTTCGAAAGTTGCGGTAAGCAGGACACCGCCAGAGCCGATTGCGTTCAGACCCTGCCCGAACATTCGAGCAACCTCGATTTGTGCTGTCCAAGCGAAACCTACCAAGCCTGACTTCCATCGGTCGAAGTTTTCCCCGCGAAACAAGGTGACCATTTCCCCTTCGTACTTTGGTAGAGCGCGTCTCAGCAACTCACACAAAATGCGATCGTTTCCGATTTGTTCACGAACACGATGCCCGGCCTCGATCCAGTAGGTGTCGAAGTCATTCAAAAGGGACAAGGGATGTTGATTCGTTCCAAGGATTGACTCTGCGATTTCTTTCCAGCGTCCTAACTCAGTGATTTTGCGAAGATCTTCGAGGGACATGATTAGGGGAGCCGCATGAAAGGTGCGCTGCCAAAATGTTGTTCTCTACAAGGGGGGTGTTTTCTTGATCTAAAAGCATTTTCCTCAATACCGTTGGTGTGAGCCATTCTTCACGTACTTTCGCGGGAGAAAATGCCTTTCAAATCCTTGCCCGGCATCGTCCCCGCCACCCACTCAAACGACCCCTCCCGCATCGCCAGCGCCGCATCCCGCACCGCCGCGTACCCCATACGCGCAAGCGCACCGCCCACGCTGATGCGCTTGACCCCCGCCGCTTCCAATTCCTTGACGGTGAGCTTGGGATCAGCCGCGCTCATCACCACATTGAGCGGCTTTGGCACGGCTGCTGCCACCATGCGGATGGTGTCGATGTCGCGCAGGCCGGGGGCGTAGAGCACGTCTGCGCCGGCGGCTGCGAAGGCGTTGAGGCGCTTGATCGTGTCGTCGAGGTCGGTGCGGCCGTGCAGCAGGTTTTCGGCGCGCGCGGTGAAGGTGAAGGGGAAGGGCAGGGAGTGCGCGGCTTCGGCGGCGGCGGCGACGCGTTCGACTGCTTGTTGGAAGTCGTAGATGGGGCGCGCTGCATCGCCTGTCGAGTCTTCGATGGAGCCGCCGACTACGCCGGCTTCGGCTGCGAGCCGGATGATTTGCGCTGCTTCGCGCGGGTCGCCGGCGTAGCCGTTTTCGAGGTCGGCGTTGATCGGCAGGTCGGTGGCGTTGGCGATCATGCGGCAGTTGGCGATGAGTTCATCGCGGCTGATGGCGAGCGTGCCGTCGACGCGCCCGAGGGTCATCGCGAAGCCGAGGCTGGTGGTCGCCATCGCTTCGAAGCCGAGCGAGGCGAAGAGCTTGGCGCTGCCTGCGTCCCAGGGGTTGGGCATGACGAAGATGCCGGGGCGTTCGTGCAGGGCGCGGAAGCGTTGGGCGCGGTCGAGTTGGGTGGTCATCTTCGGGGAAATTTCAGTTCAATGCGTTGCGTCGGGCTGTGGCATGTCGTGGAAACCGTTGGTGGGAGCCATTTTCAGGCTACCTATGCCATGACA
>JANNCZ010000840.1:0-8450 GCA_031387185.1 Burkholderiales bacterium | reverse complement strand
CTTCCTCGATGCCTGCCGGACTCAGGTTGCGTTGCGTGGCGCAGTCGTCCAGATTCCATTTTCCTTCGCGCCGCATTTTCGCCTCGTGCTCATGTTCCGCAAGGGTCTTGGTGTGACGGAAGTAGACAACGTAGCCACCCTTGCGCAGATTCTCCAGCAAGGTTTGGCCGGAGACAGCGACACCGGGTTCGGCGGCTGCACCGAAGGCGGCGGCGGCGATGCCCAAATTGGCAACCCAGATGGCCAGTGCCTGACAGATTGCGCGAGACATAAAGGTTTCCTTGTTCAGATGTGCCTTGAAAGCCTTTGCAGCAGGCGCGATCTGCGCCAGGAGCGGGCGCCGGGCATGACACCGGCTGGTGCGCTGCGCGCCGGCAGCGCTGCCGCGACTGCGCACATGAGCGCGGCCAGATAGGGCAAGGACTGCAACCCCAGCATCACCATCCAGACGGCGGATTCAACGTGTCCGGTGCTGCGCGTGACGCCGACTGCGGCGATCGCCGTCCAAAGCGCAACCAACAGCAGCAACTCTTCGCGTGCTGGCGCGAGCATGCCCGAGACCCTTGCACCCCAGGCACCAGCCGTTGCGGTCGGCACCGCGTCGCCGCCTTTTGTGGTGATCTGAAACACACCGGCACCGCTGAACAAGCCCGCCAGCACGCCGCGTGCGATGGCGTGCGACAAGCCCATGCCGGCAATCGCCGCGCCGGCGATGCCGCCCACCGAGCACGGCACGCGCCGCCAATACAGCAGCGGGCCGATCACCAGTTTGACCGCGCAAAATACTGCCAGCGGCAACAGCAGCAGGGTGATCGGAAACGAAAACCAGTGTGGCGATGCGAGCATGCCCGCAGTCCAGACCAGTGCGGCGGCGACAAAGACCAGGTGCAGGGCATCGCCAATCCAGGGAAGCCAGCCGGCCAAAAAATGATAGCGCTGCGCCAGCGTCAGCGCGCTCGCGCCAGTCGCCGCAATCTCACCGCTCGCAGAACTCGCCGCCCTGCCTGTGCCGTCATCCTTGCTTGCGCCGGTACCGAACAGTGCGCGCCAATGCGCGCGGCCAATCTGCATGCCGCCGCGGGCCCAGCGCTGGCGCTGTTTCTTGAACGCGGCAAAGCTGTCCGGCGTCAGGCCCTCGCCCATCACCTGATCCACATAGACGGTACGCAAATCGTGGCGCATCAGGCGCAGCCCAAGTTCGGTGTCTTCGCACATACACCACTCCGACCACTGGCCGTGGTCACGCAGTGCGCTGGCGCGGATCAAGGTCATGGTGCCGTGCTGGATGATGGCATCGCGCTCGTTGCGGTGGTGCATGCCGATGCGGAAAAAGCCTTCGTATTCCCAATTCATCATCTTGCGAAACAGCTGGCCGCCCCAGTCACGGTGGGCCTGGGGTGCTTGCACGATACCGACCTTCGGGTCTTCGAAGTGCCCTGCCAAAGACTGCAGCCATTCGGGCCGCACCACATAGTCGGCATCCACCACCGCGACCACTGCGGCACGCGCGTCCATGTGTGAAAACGCGTAGTTCAATGCGCCCGCCTTGAAACCGGGCCATGCCGGCAAATGGAAAAAGCGGAACTGCGCGCATTGCGGCGGCAGGCCGGCGACATAGTCGCGCACCGGCTTCCAGCGCGCCGCATCGGCTGTGTTGTTGTCCACGATGAGTACTTCAAACGCGTGATAGTCGAGCCGGGTCAGGCTCGCAATCGTCGCGATCACCATTGCCGGCGGCTCGTTGCAACAAGCCAGGTGGATCGACACAAACGGCTGGCGCGCGCCGGCGGGCAAGGGGTGTGGCGCGAAGCGGCGCTGCAAGCTGCCCTCCCAAAACAGCTCGACGAACTCGAACAGGTGGGTCAGCATGATGGCGATCATCACCAGCGAGGTGGCGCACAACAGTGCGAGCATCACCCAGTCCGCCGGGTTCATGTAGTGCAGCAGCGGCAGGGTGATCAACACCGTGGCGAGCGAGAGCACGCCCTGCGCCGCCGCCGCAAAGGCCAGACGCGCGCGCAAGCGCAAGTTGGCAACCCGCGTCAGGAACCAGAGCAGAAACACCAGGCCCACGGCGGACGAGCCGAGCGCCTTGGCGCGCCAATACGGGTCTGGTTCGATCGGCCCGCTGAACGAGAATTTGGGCAGGCGCGCCGCGTCAAACAAACCCCAGTAGGGACCGGCCCGTCCTTCTTCGTGCTGCTTCCAGGGTTGGTCGTAGCCCTCCATCAGGAAGTAGTCGAGTTTGTCGCGCTGTGCGCGCGTGACGAATTGCCGCACGAACGCTGCTTGCGCGGCCGGCGAGGGCTGGGCACGCTTGATGACGTCGCCCCGGCTGGGGTAGCCGATCTCGCCGATCAATATGGGCTTGCCGGGAAAGCGCGCACGCACCCGCGCCAGACGCTCGAACGATTCCTCGACTGCAGTGTCGAGGCCGACCCCTTCCCAATAGGGCAGCAGGTGAATCGTAATGAAGTCGACTTCAGCGGCCAGTTCCGGGTGCTTGATCCAGACATGCCACGGTTCCGCAGTCGATACCGGCACCGGCGAGGCGGCGCGCGCGCGCCGGAGATGCTGCGCCAATTCGCGTGGCGTGAAGATGTCTTTGAGCACGGTTTCGTTGCCCACCACCAGCCGGACGATGTTTTTGTGCGCACGCGCCGCTTCAATCGCGGCCGCGATTTCGCGCCGGTTGCTGGCGTCGTCGCGATTGAGCCAGGCGCCCAGGGTGAGCCGCAAGCCTTGGCTGGCGGCCAGTCTGGGCAGATCGGGGAATTGCGCGGCAGTGTAGGTTCGAATCTCGCCGGTGACCCCCGCGAGCTGCTTCAAATCGGCAGCCATCAGGGTATCGGCGCTCGTGTGACGAACCCAGGGTGCATCTGCGCGCCCAAACGCGGCGTATGCCACACCACTGATGCGCGGGCTGGCCACATCTGGGGCGGCGATGGGCGAGCCAATCCATCCCCAAACAAAAAAGTTGGCCAGCGCCACGGCAGCTGCCAGCGCCACTATGCCGAATCTGCGCCCTGGCGGACGCTCATTCGCGTCTGCCGGCGCGGGGTTGGGGGTTTGCCTCATCTCATCATCTGTTTGATCAGCCGTTTGTGCTCAAGTCTGCCATCCTCAACCTACAATCGAGTAGTTAATGTTTGCAATCCATGTTTGCAACATTCGCAACATTTGTGCCGCCTCGCCACGCCGTTTCCATGCTGTTTCGCCCACTCTGACCGGACCATCGTTGTCTTTGATGCTGTTGTCCGGGTTTCGCCGTCCCGCCCTTTTCAACCCCCTCCATCGATGCAGCCGCTTCCCACCGTACGGCTTGGCCCCGCGCTGTTGATTCAGGGGTTGGCGCTCGCGTTGATTCTCGGTTGGTGGTGGCAGCGTGGTCGCACCGTCGATCTGCAGGCGCTGGCCGCTGCTGCGCAAGTCTTGCCTTGCGTGTCCTATGCGCCGTTCCGCCGGCCTGACATTAATCCTTTCAACCCGTCCGCCGTGGTGACGCCCGCACAAATCGAGGAAGACTTGAAAATCCTCAAAGCCCGCACCAACTGCATTAGAACCTACGGATTGGGCCAGGGACTGGATGCGCTGCCGGCGGTGGCGGCACGCCTGGGCATGCGCGTCAAACTCGGCGTCTGGCTGGCGCGGGATGCCGCCCAAAACTGGCGTGAGCTCGAACGCGGCCTGGCCCTTGCGCGGCAGTTCAAAGGCACGGTGGAACTGCTGATCGTCGGCAATGAAGTGCTGCTGCGGCGTGAACTGCTCCCTGCCGAGCTGGCAACCTATCTTGACCACGCGAAACGGCACTCACCGGTGCCGGTGACCTATGCCGACGTCTGGGAGTTTTGGCTGCGTCACGCGGCGCTCGCTGCCCACGTTGATGTGGTCACTGCACATATCCTGGCGTATTGGGAAGACGATCCGGTGGCGGTGGGCGCTGCCGCAGCCCACGTGCATGCTGTGGCTGGCATGCTGCGGCAACGCTTTGTCAACCGGTCAATATGGATCGGCGAAACCGGCTGGCCCGCGGCCGGGCGGCAGCGCGCCGGTGCAGTGCCGGGGCGCGTCGAGCAAACCCGCTTTGTGCGCGAACTGCTGCACAGCACGGCCAGGGCGCCGCTCGACTACAACTTGATCGAGGCGTTTGATCAGCCGTGGAAACGCGCTTTCGAGGGTGCCATGGGCGGCTATTGGGGGCTGTTCGATCAATTCGGTCAGGCGCGCGTTACGCTGAGCGGGCCGGTGGTGGAAGACCAGCACTGGTGGCGCGGGCTGGCCGGTGCGTTGATTGGCGCTGTGCTGGGGGCAATGCTGAGGGCCGTGTTCGGTGCCGTGCCAGGCGCACGCTTAGGGGCTGCATCGGCAGCAGCCCTGCGTGCTGCGCCTGATGCAACGCCGCGTGCCGCACTGTTGCCGCTGACCTTGGCCGGTGCGATGCTTGGTGCAATCATCCCGGTGCAGGCGCTGGCGCTGCAACAATGGGATCGCACGCCGTGGGAATGGTGTACCAGCCTGTTGCTGGGCACTCTCGGCGCTGCGTTGACCGTGGTGGTGGCGCTGCAACTGATGCCCACCGTCCTTCTACCGCCGCGCCTGGCGCTTCGGCTCAATCGAGCAGGCGCAATGCTGCGTCTCGCCGTTTTATTCTGCGCAGCGAGCATGGCGCTTGTCCTGCTCGCCGATGCGCGCTACCGGCCGTTTCCCTGGTGGTGGTTCGCGGCACCCACCGCCAGCCTGCTCGCTTGGCGCGCGGGCGGCCTCGCGCGGAATCGGCCATGCCCTGAAGAATGGCTCCTGGCGGGCGTCTTGGCGGCATGTGCGGTGGCAGTTGCCATCATCGAAGGGTGGCGCAACGCTCAGGCGCTGGTCTTTTGCGCGCTCTTGATCGTGCTGGCTGGGTCAATCGTGTTGGGCTTTCGCACCATCGCCAGCAGCGCAAGCAATGCGGCAGGTGCGCACAATTCGGCGGTGTAGAGCAGCAGACCTGCGCAGGCCGCAAACAAGGCCATACCCGCCACGCTGCGCCAACGGCCGGCATACGCAATCATTGCAAGGCCCATTGCGGCCCAGCCGATGCGCTGATGCACGAAGCTCTGGATCGTCCACGCGCGCACCATGCACCAGCCGTCTGCTGCGCCCGCATCGCAGCGGGCGCTCACGCTGGCGGGTTCAATCAGCCAATGGCGCGCGGCGGCGGCCAGCGCCAGCGCCGCGATGCAGATCAATGCCGTTGCGAGCCAGCTGCGCCACGGTGTCATGGTTTCATGGTTTCACGGTTTCACGGCCGGCTGGCCACACGTGCCGGTGTGGCAGCAGCCGAATCGAACGCCTCCATCAGCACGCTGGTCAAATTAAACAGCGCGCCAATCTGCGGCAGGGTGGGTTCCAGACCGGGTCTGAATCCGCGCGCGAGGAAGCGTTGCAACAACGCCGGGTGCGCGCTGATGATATGCACCGGCACATCCCAGCTTGCACCCTCGCCAGTGACGTTGGCTGCGGGTTGATGATCGCCCAGCAAAATGAGCAGACTGTCGCGCGCCCTGGGCTGCGCGAGATAGCCGGCCAGCCATTGATAGTTGTATTCCATCATGCCCACGTAACCGGGAAACATGTTGAGCCAATCGACTTTTTGGGCGTCTACTTTGGCCATCTGTGCGGCGTCGAACGGCGCGAGGGACAGCAGCTTCTGCCAGTCGGGCTGATACGGTGGCACAGGATGAAACGGCATGTGGCTGGTGATCGAGGCAAAAAACAGCAAGCGCTTCGGACTGGCCGGCGTGAGCGGATGCAGTTGCGCATAGCGGGCCAACGCAAATTGGTCGGGCACGCTCCAGTAGCCAAGCTTGGGGCCGGTGTAGCCCAAGCCGCGTGCGTCGGTGAATTTGTCGAAGCCGTAGAACGCCTTTTCCGGCCAATCCCAGGTCAGCGCCGGATACAGGCCATGCGTCTCGTAGCCGCGCTCACGAAACAGGCTGATGAGCGTGGGCCGCTTTGTGGTGAGCATCACATCATGCAGGGAAGGATTGCCCGTATCGATGCCCGTCAGCAGCGCGAGATGCGCCAACTCGGAGCCGCCGCCAAAGGTGGTGGAGCGTACGTAAGCGGATACCACCTGCTTGCCGCTGGCAGCAATTTGCGCAGCCAGGGCATCGCGCGCAGGCTTGAGTTGGGCGTAAGCGGCCGGCTTGTTGAATGCAACAATGCCGTAAGACTCCAGGAAAAAAAACTCCACATCGGCGCCGCCCAGTGCAGCAAGATCAGACTGGAACGGCGGCGAAGGCGGCAACACGCTGTCAAGCTTGCGCGCGGCGAACGAGGTGACGAGCAAGTTGACTTGCCGCAGATAGGTCGGTAGCACCGGCTTGGACACCACTGGCCAGGTGGCCCGCACCCCGCCGTAGTTGGCCGTGATGAGGATCAAGGCGGCGCCCGTGACCAGCAATGCCCAGCGGCTGCGCAGCGCATAGGGCGCCGCGTCGCGTGCGGCCACCGTGATGGATACCCGCAATGCTTGATAGATCAGCCAGAGCAGCGCCATCACTGCGGCTGGCACCAGCAGCGCAATCCACAGCGGGTAGCTCTTGAGCGAGACCCACACCACGCGCGGAATTTGCAGCGCGTCCCAATACAAATTGATATCGCGTCCGAACAGCGCCGGCGTGGTGGTGTCGAAATAGCGGCCCGTCACCAGCAGCAGATAGACCCAGGTGAGCAGTGCAATCAACCTCGGGCCAAGCACCCCGCGCCGCCACACCAGCAACAGCAGCGCGATCCAGAGCAGGACGAATTCAGGTGCGATGCGTTTGTCCAATTCGACAAACGGCGTCGGCCACCAGTTGGTCATGCTCAGAAAAGCGTTGAGCACCAGCAGGGCGATTACCGCTTTGAGCGTGCGCATGGGGCCGGTTGCTGGTGCCAAATTTTCTTGCCCGCTCATCAAACCCAATCCTTTGCCACAAACTTTGCCACAATCATTGGTCAGCCCGTCGCGCCGGGCGCTCTTGCCACAGGTTCTGCCATACCTTCTGCCGACTCTTCTGTCATACGTTTGACAACCAGTGGCGGTTTCAGTCAGCAGTACCGGGCGATGCGATTGCCGCGCCAGCCGGACGCGCGACTGTACCCGAACCGCCGCGCCAAAGTGGTTCGCGCGAAAAGGGCTGGCTGCGATTGGGAATAGTACGGATGGGGAATAGTACGGATGGTGGCGTCGCGTGCAACATCCGATCATGCGGCCTGCGCGTATATCGGGCATCACCACTGACCCGGGCCGGACACCGTCATGAATGCCGAACTCGAAGCACGAACCAAACGTGTGTTGCTGGCCGAAGGCGGCGCCGCACAGCAGCAGCGCTGGAGCACAGCACTGGCAGCGAATCAATTTACGGTGCATGTGTTGCCGGCTGCGGTCGACCCGCTGTTCGCGGCCACGCTGTTGCAGGCGGCTGGCACCATGCCCACGCTGCTCATTGCGAGCCTCACCCATTTTGCCGGGCGCAACCGCAATCCCTATCAATTCGTGAAGAGCTTTTCGCGCTGCTTTCCGCAGATGGCGATTGTGCTGGTGCAGCCCGAAGCGCAGGAAGTCACCGAAGCGGCGCGCGCGGTGGCGCAGCGCTACGGTGCGGTCGATCTGGTGCCTGCGCTGCCGGACGGCGATGCGGCCAGGGCAGTGATCGAGACGCTATGGTTCTCTGTTTGTGCGCAGCCGCCGAGCGAGAGCAGCCGCGAGACTCCCGCGCTGCCGGTGGCGCAGCAGGTCGCCGCGCAATGCCGCCGCGCCCTCACAGTCGCCGGTGCGATTGATCAAAGCGAGGGGCGCATGTTTGGTGCGTTCGACGCGGACGCCACGTTCTTGCTGGCAGAAAAATTCAGCGTCTCCAATGAGCAGCTCACCGAATGGCTCAATGAACTGGTAGCGAGCGGCACCTTGCGTTCCTTGTCGAACGCGCGCCGGTTTGCTGCGGGTGCCGGGCGCTTTCGCTTTTTTATCGATGAGCCCGCATCCATTGTGCGGCCGGCGTCGACGGATGCCGCCGCAGGCGCAAAGGCTCCCGCAATACGGCAGAGCGTTGCACCGGCTGCGGTCAACCTCAGGGCAGTGGAGAGCGGCAGCGGCCCGCGTCTCGCCGCCGATCTCGATGTGCAGGAAGTCGCGCAGCAAATGCGCGGGGGTGAGACGCCGCTTGACGTGCGCGACCGCAGCTACCTGCTCAAAAAATATCCCAAGTGTTTCGTTGGATCCGAAGCAGTCGATTGGCTGGTGCGTCATCATCAACTGACGCGCCCGCAGGCGGTCAAGCTTGGCGAGCGCATGTTTGAGGCCGGGCTGTTCCATCACGTTGCCGACGACCATGATTTCACCGATGGCAATTTTTACTTTCGTTTTTTTGCCGACGAAGACGCGCTGCCTGCCGTGACCAGCAAGACGCGCGCGCTCGATATAG
>JANNCZ010000823.1:0-4282 GCA_031387185.1 Burkholderiales bacterium | reverse complement strand
CGGTGATCAAAGTGAAGATCACGCTCGACAAAAAGAGCCGCACCGGCATCATCGACTTCACCGGCACCAGCATGCAGGTGGCCAACAACTTCAACGCGCCCTCGGCAGTCTGCTACGCGGCGGTGCTCTACGTGTTCCGTTCACTCGTCGATGACGACATCCCGCTCAACGCCGGCTGCCTCAAACCGCTCAAGGTCATCATTCCGCCGGGCTCGATGCTAAACCCGCGTTACCCGGCAGCGGTGGTGGCAGGCAATGTCGAAACCAGCCAGTGCCTCACCGACACGCTCTACGGCGCGCTCGGCGTGATGGGCGCCAGCCAGGGCACGATGAACAACTTCACCTTCGGTAACGATCAATACCAATACTACGAAACGATTTCATCCGGCTCCGGTGCAGGCGATGGCTTCGATGGCTGCACGCCAGTGCAAACCCACATGACCAACAGCCGCATGACCGACCCCGAGGTGCTCGAATTCCGTTACCCGGTGCGCGTCGAAGAGCATTCGATCCGCTACGGCTCGGGTGGCAAGGGCAAGTGGAACGGCGGGCCGGGCGCGTTGCGGCGCATTCGCTTTCTCGAAACCATGACCGGCAGCGTGCTCTCGGGTCACCGCCGTGTGCCGCCTTACGGGATGAAGGGCGGGGCGCCGGGCGAAGTCGGCAAAAACTGGGTCGAGCGTGTTGACGGTTCTGTCACCTCATTAGGCGGGAGTGATGAGACACTGTGCCAGGCGGGCGATGTGTTTGTGATTCAGACGCCGACTGCGGGGGGGTATGGGAAAGTTGGTTAAATTTTTGCAATCGATTCTGAGCGGGACATCGGATCAGAATATTGCCTTCATAGATTTACGCAATTATCTCAAGCGAATTGGATTCAACGAGCGTATTCGCGGAGATCACTATATTTTTTCGAAAGACGGCATCCCGGAAATCATCAATTTGCAGCCCGCCGGTGCGAAAGCCAAACCGTACCAAGTCAAACAAGTCCGTGGCATCATAGTTGGATACAAGCTGGCAAATTTGAACGAAGGAGAGGCTGATGCCGATTAAATACGAAGTCATCATCTACTGGAGCGAAGACGACAAAGCATTTGTCGCAGAGGCACCGGAACTGTCCGGCTGCATGGCCGATGGAAAGACTTACAGCGATGCGCTGGCCAGTCTTGAAGTAGTGATTCGCGAATGGGTGGAGACAGCCAAAGAGTTGGGCCGGTCGATCCCGGAGCCGCGTGGCCGGTTGATGTTTGCGTAGTGCAGATCCAGGAGGGGTGCCGAAGGTCGCTTCCACCCGCAATCAGCACGGATTTGTTATGCATTGCCTTTGGAGGTAGCCAAAAACCGGGTTGATCGTGTCGATGGTTCGGTCACGTCTTTGGGCGGTAGTGATGAGACACTGTGTCAGCCGGGCGATGTGTTTGTGATTCAGACGCCGACGGCGGGGAGCTTCTCGTAAACCGAAGGACAACGGTTCAATAAGTGTAGAGTCACGACTTCCTGTGGCCGGTAGAAGGAGAGAATGACCATGTGGCCTACCTTGACCCGGCATCGCCCTTTTTCAACAGCTGGTTGGCCATACGTTCTGTTGATTGCAGGGGCGGGCTTGTGGACTTTGATGAATCTGCCCTGCGTGGAGACGCCACCGTCGCTAGGTGTTGCTGTGTTCGTCGCATCAATATTTATAGTGCTTTGGGCCAATCACATTCGGCTGTTGTCACAGGGTGATCGGAGGGTGATTTACTGGAGGCTCGCACTCGGTGCGGTTGTTGATTTCACGCTGCTCTTCGTGTTCGCGCTGCTTATTGCCTTTCCGCTCGCTGCAATTGGTAGTGGCGCTACTCATGCCGGTCAGGTTCTTCATTGAACATTTTATACGTGTAATATACGTGGATTGAATAGACAGGAAAGTCGCCATGCCCCAACTCAATCTATACGTCGACGAAGCCACCCATCTGCACATCAAGCGCTCAGCCAAAGCCTCAGGAGTGTCGCTTTCGAAATGGGTCAGCGCCGTAGTGCGCGAGAAGACCGGCAGCGAATGGCCTGCCGAGGTGCTGGCGCTTTCAGGTGCGTGGAAGGACTCTCCGTCCCTTGAGGAAATTCGCAAGACCAAGGGCAGGGATTTGCCGCGCGAAGCGTTTTGACGGTTTGGCACAGCCGTCATGTTCGCTCTCGATACCAATACGCTGATCTACTACTTCAAAGGCGCCGGCCGTGTGACGGCGCGAATGAGTGCTCTCGCGCCGTCTGAAATCGGCATTCCCGTGGTGGTGCTGTACGAGCTTGAAACGGGCATCGCGAAGTCGCAGCAACCGCAAAAGCGCCGCAAGCAACTCGATACGCTGCTGGCCGTTACCAAAGTTCTTCCCTTCGACCGTGCTGCTGCGAGACAAAGTGCGAACCTGCGTGCATTACTGGAAAAAAGCGGTACGCCGATGGGGCCAATCGACACGCTGGTTGCCGGCATTGCCCTTGCGCAGTCGGCCACGCTGGTGACGCGTAACACGATAGAGTTTTCACGCGTGCCGGGATTGCGGTTTGCCGACTGGTACTGACTTGACTTCGAAAGGTTGCTTGCGTGATGTGCATGGCCGCTCGTTTGCGCAAGGCCAACTAAAATGCATCCATGAACCCAAAATATTGGATTAGCGCGCTCGCGCTGCTTGCTTCCAGTCTTTGCATTGCGCAAAGCACATCCAAACCAGCGAGCGACTGGACCGGCTACGCTGGCGCCGGCGCCGGTTCATTCCCCCGATACACCGGCGGCAAGGGGGTTGACGTGACTCCCGTGCCGCTCCTGATGTTCGAATACAAGGAGACCTATTACGTTGATCTGATGCGTGCGGGAGTGCGCCTGTGGGCGACCGATGACAAAAAATTCGCGCTTGGCCTGGCGGCCGAGCCGCGCTTTGGTTTCAAAGCCAGGGACGGTGCGCTCCTGACCGGCATGGCGAAGCGGCGCCACAGCATCGAATTGGGACCGAGCCTTGAATGGGAGACGCCGGCCGTTAGCTTGAATTTTGCGTGGTTTCACGACGTGCTGGGCGCGAGCAAGGGATCGTCATGGCGCGTGTCGGCGTACAAACAATGGGTCAATACGTCGAACTGGGATGTTGGTGCCTATGCTTCGATCGAGCGCGAGAGCGCCAGGGTGGTGACTTATTACTTTGGTGTGCCCGCCACCGAAGTGACTGCGAGCCGCGCGCTCTATGCGCCGGGCGCGGCGACGCACCTGAGCCTCGGCTTGCAGGCTGCATGGAAGTTCTCGCCGCGCTATTCGCTGTTGATGGGCGTGCAAAACACGCGCATCGGCAGCGCGGCGGCGAACAGCCCGATTGTCGAAACGCGCAATGCGCCGATTACCTATATCGGGCTGGGCTGGAATCTCTGACAGACACAGTTCCAACGCTCGCCTGCGGCGGGTAACGAAAACGTGATGGTGGCTTCAGCGCCTGTCCAAAAGGGCTTGGCGGAGCCTTGGCCTGCGCCGCCACTGGCGTTTTTGCGTTTGGTTATTGTACATCATTTAGTATCACATTATATACTAATAAATATAAAAAGTATATAATGTGATACATGCCAAGCAAATCTCCGTTAATGTTTCCGTCGCAGACCAAGTTGCTTGCCGCGTTTGGTGAGAGGCTTCGCGTGGCACGCCTGCGCCGCAAAATTGGCATTGACCTCATGTGCGAACGGGCCGGCGTGTCGCGCATGACGCTCTACCGCGTGGAGCAGGGTAGTGCGGCCGTGTCGCTGGGCATGTATCTCAACGTGCTCGCAGTGCTCAAGCTCGAATCAGACCTTGACCTGATCGCGCGCGACGATACGCTTGGCCGCTTGTTGCAGGACAACGCATTGCCAGCGCGCCGGCGTGCGCGCGCAGGCGTGCCGTCGCCGGCCTAACGCGTGCGGCAGGTTCCCGGCTCTGCACGGCGTATGCCATGAGCGATGCGCTTGAGGTCTGGCTTGACAGCAATCTGCCGCCTGGCAAGCTCCACGTCGGCGATCTTCAACGTGACCGCAGCACGGTGCGTTTTGCCTATACCGACGCATGGCTCCAGCATCCACAGAGTTTTGCAATAGACCCGGAACTGAATCTTGATAGTGGCGATTTCTTTGCGCCGGCCGGGGTGCAGGGCAGCTTCGGGGTGTTTGATGATTCGTCGCCGGACCGCTGGGGGCAGACCCTCATGAAGCGGCGCGAAGCGCTGGTCGCCAAAGATCAGGGGAGGCCGCCACAAGTGTTGCGCGCCTGGGACTACCTCTGCGGTGTGCAGGATGC
>JANNCZ010000773.1:0-2991 GCA_031387185.1 Burkholderiales bacterium | reverse complement strand
GTAATGTTTGACGCAGACACTCGCACACTTTCAGGCAGAGTGCGCGAAGTTGAAGTAAGGGCGCGCTGCGAGAAGTGAGGGGCGTTTCACGAAATTTTCGGACGGGACAAATGGCCGAGACAAATATTGGATTGACGAATCAGATGGTTGCGCGCGCAACGAACAGAATGGGCGTCGCGTGCGACGGAATTTCTGAATTTGATCGATCTGCCACTTCTCGCTAGGCAGCATAACAATGACCTGGGTAACCCTAGTCTCAATAGCAATCGTCTGTCTGCTGAGCTTGAATAGCTTGTACGTTGTGTTCTGGCTTCGTCCAAAATTGGGTGTTACGCCAAAACCACCTTCCGATGCGCGTAAACAACAGCTTTCGCCGGTGGATTTGCTTGCACTTAGCCTCTTAACACTGGCACTTCTCGCTGGTACGGCGGCTCCAATCGTCGCTCCAGAGAGTTCACTTGGTAAATGGATTGAGACGTATGGCCTCATCAACTACTTGGTGTGGTGTATGGCGGTCAATGTGCTGCTGTTTGTCGCAATCAGGCTTCTTGGCAAACGATTCAACAGAACTGATGCCACCTAACCCATCTCCCGTGCGGACGCGCTGCGCGCACCGCACATCTCCAAATTGAGTGCGTGAGATTTGAGCTTGCCGTGTTTGTGGTGCATACCCCGCGCGGCGACGCCGATCACATCATCTCCATCCGCAAGGCAGAGAAACATGAAACGCGCATCTACCGGCAAAACTTCCCCGGCTAAAGCTCCCGTCAACATGGGTCGCACCGATTGGGCGCGCGTGCGCGCCCTCAAGGACAAGGACATCCATCACGACGCGGATAGCCCGGCAACAAAGGCTGCCGACTGGAACGGTGCGGTCATGAAGCGTGCGGGCGCGGTGATCGGAACGGTTCGCCGGCGTGGGCCTAACAAGCAGCCGGTGAAGGTGTCCACCACGCTGCGCCTGCCTCCAGAGACGCTCGCTGGCTGGAAGTCCACCGGCCCCGGCTGGCAAACACGGATGGCCGAGGTTCTGGCAAAGGCACTGTAGACCGGTCGACGCAGCGGCTGACACTTGCGCAAAACGCCGGCCAGGCGGAGCGAGCCCGATGACGAGGGCGCATCCCGCTCAAGCCCATTCCATGCGCCTCTTCGGGCATCAAGACGCAAGATCGGCTTGCACCAACGATTTCCAGCCTTCTTCGCTTTGACCTTGATTGCCTATATCTCAGAGCGTAGAACGATAATCTGTTTCCCCACGTCGTTTCGGAGTCAGCTATGAAAGTCTATTCGGCGGGAATTGAGCGGTGCCCGCAAACCGGCTTGTTCGTTGGCTCCGTTCCCGGTTTTCCCGGCGCGCACTCGCAAGGGGAAACGCTCGATGAAGTCGATCACAATCTGCGCGACGTGATCGCCATGCTTCTTGAAGACGTTGAGCCGGCTTTGGAGTCTGAATTTGAGTACGCGCCGGCCAGCACCGGTTGTGGCAAGCTATAGGTTGTTGCGCACAAGTGTCGAGGAGGTCAGGATGAGCACCGAGTTCGAAGCCTTGGAAGCTGAAGTGTTGAAACTGCCCCCCGAGGCGCGTTCGCATCTTTTCGAACGTCTGGTCGCAAGTCTGGACACAGATGCTGAAATCGAAGCTGCGTGGGAGCTCGAAGCGGACCGGCGGGAAGCCGAACTGGAGTCCGGGGCTGTCACTGCGATTCCGGGGGACGAGGTATTCGCCCGTCTCCGGAGCCGGCTTGCCCGGTGACGCATACTTTTCACCCTGACGCCGAACTGGACATCGCCGAAGCGCTGGATTTCTACGGCACGCAGGCAGGGCCGCTCGTCGCGCGGCGATTCCTTGCCGAGCTTGAGCGCGTTGTAGAGCTTTTGGATGAACGTCCAGGTTTTGGCACTCCCGCCTCCAGAGGACGCAGGGTCTATCCATTGCGGACCTTCCCGTACTCAGTTGTCTATCGAGTAAGTGAATCTGGCATTCGAATCCTTGTGGTTCGTCAGCAGCACCGCCGGCCAGGATACGGCGGTGCGAGAAGGTAGCGTTAGCGATGATGCGAACGCCCGTCGTGCTGTGGTGACTCGAATTATTGGCGCTGGTGCCGGCAAGGGGGCGTGCGGCTGTTGCGAAAATTTGGCAAGCTGGCATCGCGCTCAAGCCCATTCCATGCGCTTTTTGGGGCATCATGACCTGAAATCCGCTTGCACCAACGCTCTCCGGTCAGGTGCCGTATGGAAATCGAATGGCAGGCATGACGGCGACAGTTCGGCCTCTCGTTCCTCTTTCTTGACAATATGCATTAAATATGCATAATTGACAAATGGAATTCGAGTTCGACCCGGCCAAGGCGCGGATCAATGATCGCAAGCACGGCGTGAGTTTTTCACATGCCGAGCAGGCGCTTCGCGATGACATGGCTTTCACGGTCGAAGGCCCGGACGCAGTGGGCGAGCAGCGCTTCGTCACGCTGGGCATGGATGCATTGGGGCGAGTGCTGGTGGTCGCCCATACCCAACGCGGAGAGCGGACGCGTGTTATTTCCGCTCGAAAGGCCTCTCGCGGTGAATCGGAGAAATACCATGCGTGACGAATACGACTTCAGTAAAGCAAAGCGGGGCGCTGTCATCGCTTCGCCGGGAAAAACACGCATCACCATCATGCTTGATGACGAAGTGATTGAAGCTTTTCGCGCCCGCGCGGAAAGTGCTGGCTCTGGCTATCAAACACTGATTAACTCTGTACTGCGTGAGTCGGTGTTGGGTGCGAAGGATAAGGAAAAGCCGGTGACGGCTGCAACACTGCGGCGCATTCTGCGCGAGGAACTTCAGGCGGCGTGACCGCGAAGGTCGGCCGCCTGCTCCATCAAGGCCCGCCCACCGCCATGCGCGGTATCCACGTCGTGATCGCAGGCACGTAGGTGATCAACAGCAGCGTGGCAATCAGCGGCACGTAGTAGGGCAGCATTTCGCGCAGCACTTCTTTCATCGTCA
>JANNCZ010000715.1:0-3331 GCA_031387185.1 Burkholderiales bacterium | reverse complement strand
TCGCAGTGATTCTCACAACGGCTTGCGAAAACGTGGCGTCCGCGATGCTCAATGCGGCCCGGTTACAGGCGTTGAGGGCGTTTCACATAAAACCAGCAAACTGGTAAACTTGCCAGATGAAAACCACCCTCGATTTGCCCGACGAATTGATCCGCGAGGTCAAGCTGCGTGCCGTCGTACAGCGGCGCACAGTAAAGGATCTGGTCGCTGATTTTTTGCGCCAGGGATTGGGTTTGCCACCGCCCGCGCTGGCGATGGCGCTGCCAGCCACATCGAAGGTGCAGATTGGCCCCAAAGGTCTGCCCGTGATCCGCTGCAGCGCCGGCGCACCTGCCGCGCGGATGAGCGCCAAAAAACTGCTGCAACTCGAACAGGCCGCACTGGCAGAAGAAGACCGCAAGCGTGTCCGGCACCCTGTTTGATACCAGCGTCTGGATCGCCGCCGTTTTCGCGACCCACCCATCTCACCGTATTGCGCAAAAGACCTTGCAGCAAGCGACGCTGACTGAACCAGCGGTATTTTGCCGGTCGACGCAGCAAAGCTTCTTGCGGCTGACCTCAACGCCCACGCTTCTGAAAGCTTACGGCGCGGCTGGCTTCACCAATCGCGATGCGTTGGTGGCATACGCCGCACTGCTGGGGCTACCGCAAGTGTGCGAGCGTGAGGAAGCGCCTGGTACGGTAGCGCTGTGGCACCGCTTGGCGGCGAGCGACGCCGCCTCTCCCAAAGTATGGATGGATGCTTATCTTGCAGCCTTCGCGATTTGCGGCGGCATGCGCTTGGCGTCACTGGATCAGGACTTCAAAAACTTCGTACCCGGCGGTCTCAAGTTCGATTTGATCTGAACCTGATCGATCATCAGGACAATCGCTTGATGAAAACGGCGCACGCATCAGCCGCTCAGGACCGATCCATGCGCTTTTCCGGCCTATGCCTGCCAAAACCCTTGTCCACCAAAGGTTTCAAGCCGTCGCTCATCCAACTATTGGCACTTGGTCATTGCGGCTCGCGCGGCGGATTGAAGTTGTGCGGAAAGTAGACCAGCTAAAGCGGAGCAACTGACGCGGCCCCCTGCCGCCAACCCTATTGCACGGTCTTGATAGCCGCCGTCCTGCTTCTCACCTCTGCGCGCAACCACACTTTCATATCGTCCCACGCGATTGGCTGCTGTCCATCCCGCATCGCCTGATCGCGTGTGGCTGCTAGGCACGTGAAGGCATGTTGGGCGTCGAGCACATCGGCCATTTGTTCCAGTGCTTCGACCATCAAACTGTTTTGGCTGCGCCCGGACGCCTTCGCCAAGCGCGCGATGCGCTGCTTCAACTGTGGATCAATTCGAACCGTGATGGTGGACGTGGCGGCCTCAGTTGCGAATCACATAGCGCACAAACGCATCACGCGGCGTGTAGCGGTCGTAGAGACGGCGCGCGTAGGCGTTGTCCTCTTTGGTCATCCAGTAAATGCGTGACCAGCCTTGCGCTTTCATTTGCGCGTTGAGCCAGTCGATCAGCGCTTTGCCGAATTGCTGGCCGCGCACTGACGGGTCCACAAACAGGTCTTCGAGATAGCAGACTGGCGTGAGGGTCCAGGTGTTGTCGTGCAGGATGTAGTTGCAGATGCCCTGCACGCGGCCAGCTGCGTCGCACGAGACGATGCAATGCACGGGCGAGGCTGGGTCGAGAACGCGCTGCCAGGTGTGCGCCGTCACCGCTTCGCTCATGGTGACTTCGTAGAACGTGCAATAACCAGCCCACAGTTCACGCCAGCGGGCTTCGTCAGCGGGGGTGACGGTGCGGATGGTCATGCTCATGTTGGCTCCGGTTGCATGGTTTGATTGAAGCGGGAAGCTTAACGCGCTGTCGTGTATGCCGCCCCCCTTTGCACCACGCGCCCCCCTTTGCACCACGCGCACCACGCGCGCGCCTATTCGCGCTCCAACTCCAGATAGGCGCGACTGGCGTTACCGGGGTGAATTTCTGCCGCGACCAGCAACTTGGCAAATTCACCGAGCGGGAAGCTTTTGATCGCGACCGACACGTCGGTGCCATCATCGACCGCTTTTTTCATGTGGACGCGCAACGCGGCGAGGTAGTCGCGCGTGTCGCGCCGCGCGATGGCGAGTGTGGTGACGGCGCCATGACCGGGCACGATGATGGCGGGATTCCATTGAGCCAGTGCATCGAAGGCTTCGAGCCAGGTACGGGTGTTGCTGACCGGAATCACGCCAAGCATGCGCTCGACATAGACCACGTCGCCGCTGAACACTGTATTGACCACCGGCACACGAATCATCAAATCACCCGGCGTATGCGCAGCGCCACGATGGCGCAGTTCCAGATTGAGGCCACCCAGTTCGAGCACGGCATCGCGTCCTTCGATGAGGCGTGTGGGCAGCCTTGGCGTGGTGCCATCGGCTTTGCTGCCCAAGGTTTGCCGCAGCGCCTGCATCTGGTCGCCGCCACGCGCCAGCATGTCGGCACGCGCACTGGTGTGGGCGATCAGCTCTGCGCCTTGCGCGGCGAAATAGCCATTGCCGAGCCAGCGGTGATCTTGCCCACCGGTGTTGATGACCCACTTCACCGGCTGCGCGGTCACGCGTTTGACGGCCGCGTGAATGTCACGCGCAGAGGAAAAGGTCGCGCCGCTGTCAATCAGGATCGCCCCGCCCGGCGCGACGATCAGACCGATGTTGGCGTTCAGGCCTTCGTTCTCGACGGTGCGCGCGCCTTTGTCGCCGATGTGTGCGTAGATGCCGGGAGCGACCGGCTCAAAACGCACTTCAAGCGCGCACGCCGCACTGGCAAGTAGCGCCGCAAACGCGCCACCAAACGCCCATCGCACGGCGCTCATCCGATGCCCGGATTGCCGCCCATGCCCTTGAGGACCGGCAGATTAAGCTTGACCGGCTTGATGACTTTCTTCGCGCGCATATAGTTGGCGACCAGATCCCAAATCGGCTCGCCGCCCTGGTCGCGTGCCGCCTCAGATACTGGTGCCCAGCCAGCCACTTTGTATTTTTTGTCTGCCTCAATCGCCTTGCCGCCAACGCGCATGTCGTGGATGCGCCCGCCCATTTTCGCCAGCGGGTCGCAAGCGTAAGTCATGCCGCCGACGCGCACCATGTCGCCGCCCTGCTGGTAATACGGGTCGGGATTGAACAGGTTGTCGCACACGTCTTCCATGATGGTTTTGATCTGCTCGCCGGAGAATTCGTTGACCGTCACGTAGGGATAGGTGATCGCGGTTTGATCCATCACATGATCCATCGTGATCGCCTGCCCCGGCAGCAGCGAAGTGCCCCAGCGGAAACCCGGCGAGAACGCGATGGGA
>JANNCZ010000706.1:0-2617 GCA_031387185.1 Burkholderiales bacterium | reverse complement strand
TATGTGAGCTTTGTGCGTACCGCCGACTACGACAACGCAGCCTTTCGTGAAGAATACGTACGCACCCGCGCCGAACCCACCGGCGGTGGTGCCGACCCCTTGATGGGCGCCGGCGAAGCGCGCGCCAATGGCGCATTGCAGGGCACGATTGCGTGGAATCAAATAGCGCCCACGAGCGCCGCGCCAGCCGGCGCAGCGGCAGCGATACGCATTCACGACCTGTGGACCACGCCGCACGGCGTCATCAAGGCCGCGCTCAAAAACAAGGCACAGCTTGATTTCGTGACAGAAAAAGGCAAGTCCGTCGCACGTGTGACGTTCAGCGAGCCCGGGCGTTTCAGCGCAGCCGTGTATCTCAACGACAGCTACATTGTCGAGCGTATCGAGTCACGCATGCCGCACCCGGTAACGGGCGACACTGCCGTCACGACGCGCTACAGCAACTACCGTGACTACAGCGGCGTTGCCTTCCCCACCCGCATCACGCAGATGCAAGGTGGTCACGCCGCGCTCGACATTGAGGTCGGTGAGGTGCAAGTCAATGCGCCGGCCAACATCGCGGCGCCCGACAACGTCAAGACGGCAACCGAGCGCGCGGTGGCGGAAAAAGCGGCCGATGGCGTCTGGTTTCTCGCCGGCGGCTCGCACAACAGCGTGGCGATTGAAATGAAGGACCACTTCATCGTGGTCGAAGCGCCGTTGTACGACGGCCGCAGTGCCGCCATGTTCGCCGAGGTGAAAAAGCTCGCTGGCAACAAGCCGGTGCGCTACGTCATCAACTCGCATCATCACTTCGATCATGCGGGCGGCTTGCGCACGGCAGCGGCCGAGGGTGCCACGCTGGTGACCAGCGCGGCGGCCAAGCCCTATTTCGACAAAGTGCTGGCCAACCCGAACAAGATTGCGCCAGATAGGCTGGCGCAATCGGGGAAAAAACCAAAAGTGCTGGCGCTGAATCCGAAAAAACACGTCTTCAGTGATGGTGTACGCATAGTCGAGGTCTACCCTATCGAAGACAGCGTGCATGCGCAAGGCTTCAACATGGTCTACCTGCCCAAGGAGAAAATCCTGATTGAGGCCGATGCCTACACGCCGCAGCCGCCCGGCGCCAAGCCGCCGTCACCGGCCAACGGCAACAACGTCAAATTGGTGGACAACATTGAGGCCAAGAAGCTCGCTGTAGAGCGCATCCTGCCGCTGCACGGGCGCATGGTGACGGTGAGTGACTTGTACACCACGGCGGGCCGCCCGCGCTGAACCGGACTCAGTCTTCCGCGCCGGCCTTGAGCAGCGCGAGGCGCGTATTCATGTTTTGCAGGCGCTCGATCAGCACCTGCATGCAAGCCTTGTTGAATTCGGCCTGCACACCATCGCTGGCACCGCGAATGGCCGTCGCTTTGAGTTCAATCACGTCGCAGTCGCTGGTGGCCTTGATGGTGGTGGTGCGGCGCTGAATCTTGTCGTTGAAATAGCTCATCTCGCCGAAGCAGCCGCCACGCTTGATGGTGTTGATGCGCGCGCCGCGCAGCGTGGCTTCGATGTCGCCATCGACTAGCACGTAGAGCGCATCGCCGACGCCGCCTTCTGTGATCAGGGTGTCGCCCTTTTTGAACTCGCTCCAAGTCGAGATACGGATCACTTCCCACAACTCCGGGTCGCTGAAATCAGTGAAGAAGGGCAGGGCGCGCAGCGCTTCGAATTGCTCCGAGTCGGACGCGAATTCGTCGGCGGCGCGCAATTGCGCGAAGGCGGCGGTGAGGTCTTTGCCAAACTCGATCCAGTTGGCATAGCGCGCGTGCTTGTCCTTCGCCATCGCCACCATCACGATGTCGTCGAGTACCGGAGGCAAGGTTGGCCGCAGCGACGAGGGCGGGGCGGCATCCATGTTGAGGATGGCGTAGGCCAATCCCAACTGGTTGCTGGCCATGAAAGGCAGTTTGCCGGTCAACAGGCGGTACATCACCACGCCAAGGGAGTAAATGTCGGTCTGATGGTTGAGGGTTTCGTTGCGCACCTGCTCGGGCGACATGTAGCCAGGCGAGCCGACAATGCCTTCGCCGGTCTGCTCGGCGGTCTGCGCGGCGTCCGTGCCGCTCTTGGCGCGCACGGCGGCACCGAAGTCGGTGAGTTTGATGTCGCCTTCCGGGGTGAGCAGGATGTTGCCTGGTTTGATGTCGCGGTGGATGATGCCTTCGCGCATCGCCATGTCGAGGGCGCGCACGCACTTGAAAATGATCTCGACCACTTTGTTCACCGGCAGCAGATTGTCCGGGGTGGAGTGGGCATCGAGGTTGCCGCCCTGTACGTACTCCATCACGACGTAGTTGACGCCGCCGTCGGTACCGGCGTCGTAGATTTCGACGATGTGCGGATGGGTGAGCTTGCCGACCAGCGCTGCTTCGGCCAGAAAGCCGCGGTGCTGCATGGTTTTGGGAGCGGCTTTGTTGCCCGGCCCGGCTTTGTCCGCTGGATCGGCGGGATCAGCCTGAATCACCTTGATCGCCACATCGCGGTTGGCGAATGAATCGTGCCCCAGGTATACACGCGACGTGGCGCCTTGACCAAGCTCGCGCACGATCTCGTATTTACCGATTTTTTCGACCAGTTCAAACATGGC
>JANNCZ010000703.1:0-2667 GCA_031387185.1 Burkholderiales bacterium | reverse complement strand
TGGTGACCACGCTTACCAAACGCATGTCTGAGCAACTTACCGAGTATCTCGCCGACCACGGCATCAAGGTGCGCTACCTGCACTCGGACATCGAAACGGTGGAGCGCGTCGAGATCATCCGCGACCTGCGCCTCGGCGTGTTCGACGTGCTGGTCGGCATCAACCTGCTGCGCGAAGGCCTCGACATCCCCGAGGTGTCACTGGTAGCAATCCTCGACGCCGACAAGGAAGGTTTTTTGCGCAGCGAGCGCAGCCTGATCCAGACCATCGGCCGCGCCGCACGCCACATCAATGGCGCAGCGATTCTCTACGCCGACCGTATCACCGATTCGATGCAGCGCGCGATGGGCGAGACCAACCGCCGCCGCACCAAGCAGGTCGCCTTCAACGAACTGCACGGCATCACGCCCAAAGGGGTCGAGAAACGCATCAAAGACATCATCGATGGCGTCTACGACCCCGAAGCTGCCAAAGCGCAGGCCGAGGAGAACAAGGCGGTCGCGCAATACGAAGTGATGAGCGAAAAGCAAATCGCCAAGGAAATTGGCAAGCTCGAAAAACAGATGCAGGCCTACGCCAAGAATCTGGAGTTCGAGAAAGCAGCGCAGACACGCGACGAGTTGGCCAAGCTCAAGGAGCGCTTGTTCGGAGTGGGCGGCACCAATGTGATTGCGATGAGGGCAGCTTGATTCAAGCGATAAGCAGGCTGAATGGAATCTGGTGCGTCACACAATTGACAATGGTGTCATATTCTGCCACCATTCACTATGCTAAACAGCAGGCAATGCGCCACTCTATGTCTGATCTTTGCCGAACCGGCATCGCCCAACATCAAATGGAGCGAAATGCTGGCACTGTTGAAAGCCGTTGGTGCGGTGACAAAGAAGACCAAGAGTGGCGTGATGGCTAACCTGGGCGGCGGAGCGGTGTTTGGTTCGCACCGGCCGCATCCGGGTGAATTGATGGACAAGGGCGCGGTGACCGCGCTGAGAAAAGCGTTGATTCTGGCCGGACACGGTCCGGCAGCGTATGGGTGCTCTTGCTGACTGCGAAGGACAAAACATGAACAACACGCTTCAATACAAAGGCTTCATTGCGAAGCTCACCGTCAGCGATGAAGAAAACATGATGTATGGCGAAGTCATCGGCGCGCGCACGGTGTTGACGTGTGCGGGCCGTTCAATCACCGAATTCAAGAAAAGCTTTCGCGCAGTGGTTGACGAATATCTTGTTTTTTGTACCGAGCAAGGCATTGAGCCTGAGAAAGAGTGGAAAGGCAAGCTGACCTTCCGCCCGCGCAGCGACGACATGCGCATCATGATGCAGCGCAAGGCGATCGAGACCGGCAAGAGCGTCAATGAATGGCTCAATCAGGTGGTTGAGCGGGCGCTTGTCGCGTAGCGCGGCTGTCAACAGCTTCATCGCCAGCACGTACAGGATGAGCACAAGAGCGAGCACAATCAACGGCCATAGCCGTTCCACTGTTACGCGATGCAGAAGTGGAAGGTTTTGTGCCGGGCCAGCAGCTTCCGGTGCAGGCCTGCCCGATGGTGTGGGAGCCTAATCCCAGTCGTGACGGTGAGAACGCCTGAACTAGCGCGAAACTTTGGGTAGTGTTCGATCCATGAAATCGAATCACTCTCTTGAAACCTTTGACCACCAACGGTTTCAAGCCTGTGTCATGCTACATCGTTGTCGAAAATCCACCGTCAACTGTGAGGATATGCCCGTTGACAAAAGCGCCCGCAGCCGACGCCAGATACACCGCTGAATTGCCGATGTCTTCGGGCGCACCCCAGCGCCCGAGCGGTGTGCCGGACTTGATGCGCGCGTCGAACTCCTTGTCAGCAGCCAGCGCAAGATTCATTTCGGTGAGGATGTAACCCGGCGCGATGCTGTTGACGGTGATGCCATGCGGTCCGAGATCGGCGGCGAGGCTGCGTGTCAAAGCATGCAGCGCGCCTTTGCTGGCGCTGTAGGCCGAGATTGGCGCACGGCCGAGGATGGCCGAGACCGAGCCGGTGAAAATGATGCGCCCGCTCCTGCGCGGCACCATCGCGCGCGCCGCCTCGCGGGCCAGCAGCCAGGGGCCATGCTGGTTGATCGCCACCACGCGCAAATAGTCTTCGGTGGGAAATTCGGTGATCGTGCTGCGATGCTGGATGCCGGCGTTGGCGATGACGATGTCGAGCTTGCCGTGATGGGCGAGGATGGTTTGCACCAGGGAAATGATTTCGCTTTCTTCAGCAGCATCGGCCGCGAGGGCTGCGGCGGATAAACCGGCCTGCCGCAGTGACGCGGCTTTTGCGTCGAGTGCCGCTTGATCCCGGCTGTTGAGAATCACATGCGCACCGGCTTCCGCCATGGACTTAGCCATGGCAAAGCCGAGACCGCGTGAAGCGCCGGTGACGAGGGCGATTTTGCCGGCGAGGGAGAAGGGCGAAGTCATGTCGTGATGGATCTGGTGCCGGATTGTGATGGGGGAAAAGCAAGGCGGGCCATTGCGCGGAACGCGGCGCTGCAGCGCTACAACGCTTCGAGCTTGGCCGGGTCTTCCTTGATGGTGATGCGCCACAGCGTGCGTGGATGCGCCGGGTTAATCAGCGTCGCAGCATGCAGCAGGGCAGCGTTGTCCCAGACCACCACGTCACCCACGCCGTATTTGAG
>JANNCZ010000439.1:0-6614 GCA_031387185.1 Burkholderiales bacterium | reverse complement strand
CCGAAATTTTGCGCCATCATGTGCGGCAGCACCTTGTGGCAGCACCAGAGTGCCGTCCACAGGTTGCGGTCGATGGTTTCGGTTAGCGATGCGGCATCGTGTTCGAGGAAGGGCTTGATGATGCCGCCACCTGCATTGTTGACGAGGATATCGATGCGTCCCCATGCGGCCATCGTTTCGGCCACCATGCGTTTGACGTTGTCCTCGACCGCCAGCGAGCCGGTGAAGCTCAGCGTTGCCGCGCCAGTCTCCGCGCTGATCTCGCTGGCCGACTCCACCACTTTCGGATCGACATCCGACACCATCACACGCGCGCCACCAGCGGCGAGGCGTTGTGCGATTGCGCGACCGAGGCCGCCTGTGCCTTTGCCTGCGCCAGTGACGATGGCGACCTGCCCTGCGTAAAGAGTTGACTCGGTCACTGGTGCCGCCTTACAGAATGATGCTCACTTTGCCTTGCGGCCGCAACGTGTCGACATCGAGCACGGCGCGCTTGCTGCGGATTTTGAATCCGCCGGCCGCAACGACCAGACGGTAAAGGCTGTGGCCGGGGTAAATATCGTTGACACCATTCTTGGAGCGGTAGACCACGAAATTGCACTTGACGTCAACGATCGCGCCGTCTTGCGTGATACGCACATTGGTGACGAGGTGGCGGGTGCGCGAGTGCGGAAATTCGGCATGCGCTGCTTTTTTGCCCAGACGCTTGGCGCGCTCGCCAAGGCGATGCCGGTCGTCATAGACCAGGAACAAATGTTTGCCCGGATCACCATCAGGCAGATCGGTCGGCGGAATCAGATACTCGCCGTCATCGGTATACAAATTGGCCCAGGCATCGAGTTGCCAAGTATCGAGTAGCTCGGCTTCGTGAAACAAGAAGTCCTCGACCTCACTGCGCGTGACGGCAGATGACCCAAGAGCAGCACTGGGAGCCGCTGATCGGCCCGTGGTCGTTGCGATGGCAGCCCGACTCATTGTCATACCTCGGCTCCCGCGAGCAGATCACGCCAGCGCCGCCATAAGGTGCGCATCTGCAACTCGTCCTGTTTGGCCGGGCTGTCACCATCTTCGGTGAGCATGCCGCGCGAGAGATCGTTCCACTCCACACCAGCGTGTGCCTGATAGCCCTTCTGGCACAGCTCGAGCATTTCCTGATCGTCCGGTGTGGCAAAGCCGCCAGGCCCGAGAAATTCGAGATAGTTGCGGATGCGCAAATCACGCAGGCGCTGGCTCTCGCCACGCGGAGCTAGTGCCCACGCGGTGACTTCAAAGTAGTCCGGCGCACTCGGATAGAACGTGCGCACCGTCAAAGCGCCCACATCATTGACCACCAGGTTGGGGAAGATCAGCAGATTGCGGTCACCGTGGCAAATGAAGTCGGCCCGCTCCTGGCCGATGCGCCCGACCATGCTCTCAAACACGGCATCGAGCTCCGCCTTGATCTCATCGCCCCACGACGGCATGGCGCGCGCGCAGGGGCGGCCCCAAGGCGTACCCCAGATCGACTCGGACACGCTGTGGCCGCGCTGAAGATTGCGCACGCGGCCAAAGCCCTTGGCTGAATACAGGTTGTGTACCGAGCCTTCGCGCGCCTTGATGTAGTCCATGTAGGTGGCGTGCGTGGTATCGGCGTGATAGCCGTCGGCGCTGTTCTCCTGCAGCAATTTCCAGTTGGCCTTGGCGCAATAAGTCTGCGTGCCGCCCAGAATCTCCATGCCGTCGCCCGCCGCGCCATGCTGCGAGGCCATGCGCAAATAGTCGCCGGCATCGGCGAGGTAATCAGCGAGCGAGATCACATCCTGCGCGAAGCTCACAAAAATGAATCCGCAAAATTCGTCGAAGTGCGGTACTTCGCGCAGATTCAATTCGCCCGCCACATTACAGGCTGGTGCGTACGACTCTGGCATTGGCTGGTGCACCAGCTTGCCGTCGGCAGCAAAGGTCCAGCCATGATACGGACACGAGAAGTTGTTCGCGCGGCCCTGGTGTTCGCGGCACACCATCGCGCCGCGATGCGTGCAACTGTTGAAGAACACATGCAGCTTGCCGGCGCGGTCACGGTTGATGATGAGCGGCCGACCCGCCACCGGGCGCGACACAAACTGCCCCGGCTCCATCGCCTCTGACACATGCGCTGCATACAGCCAGCAGCGGCCAAAAATGCGCTCGCGCTCCAACTCAAAAATCGGCTGATCGACAAAGGCGCGGCGGTGGACACGGAACACGCCTGCGTCCTTGTCGTCACGCACCGCCCAACTGATGGGGTCAAAACCCGCTTGCTGATTCATTGCCGCCACCTCTACAATCACAAAATTGGCCCTACCAATCTGGTAGGGCCAATTGTAGGAAGATGACCTCCTTATGTCAATCACCTCGGTGTCCTCAGCTGCGTCCGCCGCCACTTCCGCGCATGCCTCCCGCGCCGCGCCGGTTCAGCCAGGCCGCGCCCTGATCGGACGCATCATCGACTTCGCCCGCGCGCGCAGCTTGCAGGCGGGTGAACGCTTTCCGGCCGAGCGTAATCTGGCGCAAACCCTTGGTGTGAGCCGCAATGCGCTGCGCGAGTCACTGGCGACACTGGAATCGCTGCGCGTGGTCGAACTGCGCCCCAATTCGGGTGTGTATCTCCGCTCACTCTCTTCGGAGAGCAGCTTCGAGGCCACCGTGCTGCTCGCCGGGCTGGGTACCGCACCTGATGCAGCCGAGGTGCGCGAAACCATTGAGGTGCGCACCGCGCTCGAACGCCAGGCCATCACGCTCGCCTGCGCGCGCCGCACGCCGGACGATCTCGCCCGCTTGAAGCACATCAACGCTGATACCAAGACCTTGATTGCCTCCAGGGGCAATATCGCCGACTGGGATCAGGCCTTCCACCTCGCGCTGGCCAACGCCAGTCACAACAGCGTGCTGGTACGCATGCTCAATGCGTTCTATTGCCTCACACTGGAACGCCGCCGCGCGTTCTTTGCCAATCCCAAACGTGGTTTCGCGTCATGTGCGCAGCACATTCAATTGGTCGCAGCGATTGAGCAACGCAACGTGCCGCGAGCGATCAAACTCATCGACGCCCATCTGGGCAATGCGCAGGTGTACTGGAAGGAAACCCTCGTGCCTGCGCGTGAATCTGGTCCGACAGCCAAGCGGGCCAAGCCGCAACCAAAGCAAGGAGCAACACGAGCAGTCAAGCGAACACAGCGCTGAACTCGACAGTCAACTTTAAGACAGCAGGGCGCGCGGCAGGCAGCGCTGTGGAAAGCGGGGTCACACCCTGCTCCGAAGATGCGTAAGGCGCAGCATGACGCCTGTCGCGACCGGTGTCTGAGGTCGCAGATTATGACCTCAAAGAATCGAACTCGGCGGCCGATAGCTGGAACATGAAATCGTCCGGAAAACGGACTGGGTTGCGCTTGACGGACTTGACTAGCAGATGACGCCACCAAGAATGGCTCTGGGAGCGCCTTTTCACCACTCGCCTAGCTGGGGGCGCTGGTGGCAGACGATGAATCGCCCGTAGTTACCCCGGATCGCCCAGTCTCAGTACCGCGTGACTTGCGGACTCAAGGGGCCGAATCGGCGCGTGGTATAGCTAGCGGTGATAAGCAATCAGGCGTTGAAACTCTTCCGGGCGAGTGCAAGCCACTTATCTTGGGTTGCCCTCTCCGCCCGATGAAACGCCAGCAAGAGTTCGGCCTCCTCATCCCTGAATGCGTAGAAATACGCGACGGGCACGTTCAATACCTCGGCGAGCCGGCACGCGAATCCATAGTCGGGCCAGTGCTTGGCACGTTCATAGTGATTCATGCGTGAGCTGGCCACAAACTCGTCCAGACCAGCAGCCACCCCCAGCGATTCCTGAGTCAACCCAGCCGCTTGCCGCGCAGCGCCCAAGCGTTGCGCGAACAGCTTCAGATAAGTGGGATGACGGGGAGGCATTCTCAGTTCGCTCATGGAACTGAGAATTTCTTAGTTTTACGGCTAGAATGTACTGAGTATTCCTCAGTATTGATTTCAAGTTACTGAGGGCAGACCAAATATTGTCCCGGGGAGTGCGCGAATGACGCTTCGAAAAATTGACTTGCCAACCGGCTGGCAGGAAAGAATCAAATCTAAAGCATGGAACAAAATCAATGCGTCGCCATTGATGGAGGGGTGCAGCAGCTGCGACGTGCGGGCGTTGCAAGCCTTGTATTGTGGTTACTGGAATTTCGTCGATACATTTCCAGAAGTGATCCAATCAACCTACCGGGAGACACCGGGAAATGACGCTGGTCAAAGCCGCTTCCTGCGCAGGGCAGCTGGGATTCTTGCCGGTACGCTAGAAGGCATGGAGGCTGATGAGCGGGCGCACCGAACGCTTTGGATCAAGTCAGCAGCCGAATTTGGAATTGAGGAAAAGCAACTTCACGAATTTCCGGTTGTACCGGAGATCGCCAAAATCGCGGCAACCATGTCGCGTGAATCACTGTTACAGCGCCGATTATTGCAATTCGTCGCCACGGAAATTGTGGCCGAAGGAATCAGCAATTGTCTTGCCGGATCAGAGACCTTCCAACAGAAGGCTGGCACGAGAGGCATGGGCTGGTTCAATGTTCATTTGATTCATCATGACGATGAGACCACGCACGAAGCGATTGCCTACAACACCGCATTTATGCTGATGCGCGAAGCCGGGGAACAACCGGACGAGCAAGTTGTTGGCGTCGAAGTGCAACGGGGCGTAGATTTGTTCATCACAGCCGCGCAAGCCTGCTGTGATGCAGTCGGCTATCAGTGAAAATGGGGGCGGTTTCAATTTAATTCTCCAACCCGACTAATCGTGCTCATTGTGCGCCCCATTCGATGCGGATTTGGGGGCAAACCTTATGCCGCCTTGAGCATGAATTCCACGTGCACCGCGTCATACGGAAATACCAGCTTGCCGTCTGTGATTTTGTCGATCACACCGCACAGCACCAGTGCTTGCGCATCGGTGTGTACGCCCTTTACATCACGCTTCACCCGCCGCGCCAGCTCGCGCACGCCCAGCGGCCCGGCACCGGTCAGCGCTTTCAGCAGCGCCCAGCGGTTGGCGGTCAGTGTGTCCCACAGGTCTTCATGGCTGGCGAAGCTGATGCGTGCCCCCTGCGGCACACCCCGGAACGCCGCCTTGGTGCGCTGCTTGGCCGCGTCAATGCTCGATACGTCGATCGTCACAGTGTTCATGGTCACCTCAAAATGTTGCCACGTCAGTCCAGAAATCTTCAACGAGTTGATCGAGCGTGCTGAATGCATAAGACGCCTCGATGCCACCTGAGTGCTTGTGCCCACCCTTGCCTGACTCGTTGTCGTAGCGCAGTACGCAGACTTCGCTTACCACCAACACCATCCGGTATTTGAAACTGTGGGCCGACCCCGGCACCGGTTGCGCCACCTGCCAGACCACGATCTCGACGAACCGGTCTTCGCCCAGCTTGATGCGCTCTTTCTGGAGGAGCGTTGCTTTCATGTTGTAACCATAACAACATCTATGGATGTTGTCAACAGGACAACATAAACATGGTTGCTATCGACCTATACAAGCTGATACCGAATCGGCACCGACTTGTACCCGCCCAGGAAATTGGTTTCCACCGGTCGCGCCGGACCAGCCGGCTCAATCGATTCCACACGCCGCAGCAGGGCGCCAAACAGCGTTGTCAACTCCAGCCTTGAAAGCGCCATGCCCAGACACACGTGCGCGCCGAAGCCGAAGGCGAGATGACGGTTGGGCGTGCGGTCGACGCGAAACTCGAAGGGTGCGTCGAAGACGTCCTCATCGCGATTGCCTGAGAGGTAATACATGGTGATCGATTCGCCTTCCCTGATCGCCTGGCTGCCGAGCGTGGTGTCGCGCGTGGCGGTGCGCATGAAGTGCTTGATCGGCGTGACCCAGCGGATCATCTCGTCCGCGGCGGTGCGCATCATTTCCGGGTGCTGTTTGAGTTTGGCCCATTGTTCCGGGCGCTCGGCGAGGGCGAGGCAGCCACCCGCCATCGCGGCGGCCGTGGTGTCGTGCCCGGCCACAGCCATCGTGATGTAGTAGGACACCGTCTCCAACTCCCCCATCGGCCCACCCTTGATCTGCCCGTTGGCGATGATGCTGGCAAGGTCGTCGCGCGGCTGACGGCGGCGGTCTTCCATCATCTTCAGGAAATATTCGGTGAACAACGGGATCGAGTCGAAGAGCGAAGCGCCTGCTGCCACGTCATTGCCGAAGTCCGGGTCTTGCGGCGCTGCCAGAGTCTTGGTGAGGCGGTGCATCAGGCCGAGGTCTTCGAGCGGCACGCCGAGGATGGCCATGATGACGCGCAGCGGATACTGCGTTGCGATTTCGCTGGCGAAGTCGATGGTGCCGCTGCGTGCGCCTGGCACATCGAGAGCAGCGTCAAGTCTGGCCAAGTATTCATCCGCCAGCGCATCAAGCATCGCCTGCTGCGCACGCACGGCACCGCCGTTGAACCAGCCTTGCGTCACCGCGCGGTAATGCTTGTGATCCGGCTCGTCCATGTGAATCAGCGTACGCAGCACCGCGCCGTAGCGCTCCGCGCCCTTGAACGCGGCGGCCTCTTGCGCGCGGCTCATCAAGGTCAAGCGGC
>JANNCZ010000692.1:0-3404 GCA_031387185.1 Burkholderiales bacterium | reverse complement strand
GCCTGATCGGGCGTGAGGTCTTTGAACTCGGAGAGATCGGCCCCCGCGCAAAAGCCCTGCCCTGCTCCCGCGAGCACGACGCAACGCACGCTGTCGCCAGCGTCTGCCGCGCGCAGGGCGTCGAGCAGTGCTTGGGTGAGCGCGGTGTTGAGCGCATTGCGCTTGTCGGGGCGGTTCATCGTGAGCACGCGCACACCGCCCTGGTTGCTGATCAATAGTTCGTTCATGGCTGGTTCATTCGGGCTGGCTCATTCGGGTTGGATTTTGGCGGCCTTGATGGCGCGCGCCCAGGTGTCGATTTCATCACGGTTAAATTGCCCCAGTTCGGCGGGCGATGAGGTCACCACGTCGTAGCCGAGCAGGGTGATGCGCGTGACCACCTCTGCCTGCCGCAGTGCTGCGTTGATTGCCGCGTTGAGCTTGTCGATCACCGCGGGCGGGGTGCCGCTGGGTGCAAACACGCCTGCCCAGGTATTGAGCGCGAAACCGGCCACGCCGGCTTCCTGCATGGTCGGCAGCTCCGGCAGCAGTGCCGTGCGCCGTGTGCCAGTCACCGCCAGCCCGCACAGCTTGCCCGCCTTGATCTGCGGTGCGGCATTGGCGAGGTCGGCAAACATCACTGGTACGCGCCCGGCGATGACATCGGTCAGTGCCGTCGCGTTGCTTTTGTAGGGGATGCCAATCAGGTCGATGCCGGCCAGCGTGTTGAGCCACTCTGCCGATACCAGCGAGGTACTGTTCGAGGTGGCATACGAGAGCTTGCCGGGCTGCGCCTTGGCATGTGCGATCAGGCCGTGAAGGTCTTTGGCCGGCAAGGCCGGATGCACGACCAGCACAAATTGTGCGGAGGTGAGGCGCGCCACCGGCGCGAAATCGCGTATCGGGTCGTAGGTGAGTTTTTTGTAGAGCGCCCGATTGGCCGCCTGTGTCGTGTTGGTGGTGACCAGCAGCGTGTATCCATCGGGCGCGCTCCTGGCGGCGTACTCTGCGGCAATCTGGCCATTGGCGCCTGGCTTGTTGTCGATCACAAAGCTGGCGCCGAGCGCGCGCTGCAACTGATCACCAACCAAGCGCGCCAACGCGTCAGTGGCGGCGCCGGGCGCGAACGGCACAATCAGTTTGACGGCCCGGGCACCTGGATAGTCTTGCCCGATGGCGACGCTGGCCAAGCAGCAGGCAAGCAGAGCCACCCCAGCGCGCAGTACGGTGATGCGGAATTTCATCGCGACAGCCATCGAGGTCTGCAAGCGTGCTCAGGCCGACTGCGCCGCATACAGCCCCAGCGCCGCCGCACGCACCCGCACCGAGCCGAACACGGCGTTGATAAAGGGCGTCTCCAACTTCAAGTGCGCGGCGATTTCCACCGTGCTGCCGACAATGCCGTCGAGTTCGATCGGCCGCCCCGCCTCGATGTCCTGCAACATCGAGGTCTTGATCGGGCCGAGCTTGCGGGTTTGCGCCATGCGCTCCTCGGGCTTCAAGGTGATGTCGAGCCCGAGCGCGTTGCCGATGCTGAGCGTCTCCAGCATCATCGCCGCGAACAGGCGCGCCATGTGCGCGTCATCAAGCATCAGGTCGGTGGAGACGCCGGTCAGCACCGACACCGGGTTGAAGCAGATGTTGCCGAGCAGTTTCATCCAGATGTCGCGCCGGATGTTTTTCGACTCGATGGCCTCGAAACCCGCTCCCACCAAGGATTTCGAAAGGTCTTCGACCCGCGCCGAAGGCTGGTTCGACGGCTCGCCGATGATCACCCGCCCGCCCGAATTCCAGCGCACCACGCCCGGCTCGGGCACATCTGCCGCCACAAACACCACGCCGCCGATCACACGTGAAGGCGCGATCGCGCGCGCAATGCCGCCATCCGGGTCGCAGGCCTTGAGCGACCTGCCCTGCAAGGCGCCGCCCCAACCATCGAAGAACCACCACGGGATGCCGTTCATCGCCGTCATCACGGCGGTGTCCGGGCCCAGCAGCGGCGCGATGCCCTGCACTGCGGCCGGCAGGCTGTGCCCCTTGAGGGCGATGATCACCAGGTCCTGATGGCCGAGGTCGGCCGCGTTGCTGCTGGCGGGCACGCGCACGGTGTGCCGCTCGTCACCGTGCAGCAGGGTCAGGCCGTTGGCGCGAATCGCGTTGAGGTGGGCGCCGCGCGCGACCACGCTGACTTGATTGCCTGACAGCGCAAGGCGCGCGCCGAGCGTGCCGCCGATGGCGCCGGCGCCGTAGATGCAGATTTTCATTTCGGTTGCGCCTCACGAACCATCCGCAGCAGCCGAACCATGCGCCAAAAAACGATGGCTTGGATTGATACAACAGCGCCAAATGTAAGCAGTCCAAACAAATCCGACCCAATCATCGAAAGATTTCTCGCAAACTGAAAATGACTTTCAGAAAGTGACTGGAGCAAATTGAAGAAGCCGGCGCGGATGACCCAATACACGGCCCATCCACCAAGCATAGTTGTAATGGAAACCGGTACTGAGAGGCAGGTAAAGTCAACCATAAAAGACCGGCTTTCCCGTCCGCCAGCGGCCTCGTAGGCTTGCGCGATTCCGAAAATGGCTATTGCCACGAGCGCGACGCCTTCGAATATAGAGAACAGCGACCAAATCGGTGCGCCGATGCCGACCAAGCCAGAGTAGTAGGCAAGTGTGTACATCACAAAACTGACGACAAGGTACTGTGCCTGGAGTTCGACTCCAATCTCGGCACGGCCCAATTCACACGCCAGAGCGTTCGCATTGAAAAGGTGAACTCTCACTTCAAATCAACCCTTCATGGCAACGCTCTTCCCAGTCCAAGAGGCGCTGACCTTCGCGTTTCTCCGGCTGCTTACCCTTTTCGAGGTGCCAATGGAATTTCGGCACCGCGAAGGGCGGGTTGATGATCGGATTTTCGACGTGGTAAATCTGACTCATGGTGCAGTGGCCTGTCCTACCTCACGATTCACGCCTTCAATCAGCTTGCGCAAACTTGGCGATCGCGGATTGTCAAGATTGAGGTGCGGTGCGATCACAGTTGCCCACGCAAATTTGTCTGGCCCTGTTACCTCATTACGCTTTATTTTGAGTGCGTCCGCCAACAACTCCCAAGCACCAACAATGGCATCAGGAGGAGTATTTCGAATGCGTTGTGTTTTCGCGCGCGGAAATGCGCTCTTTACCGCACCCTCATCGGCAATAAACCAGCTTTCCGTCTCCTCAATGGCCAGTCGGAACAAGACCCGCCGCGGTTTTCGTGGCAGGCAGCGCAGCATGGATTTCAAATCGGCGAGCAATTGATTGCATGGGTTATCGTCCACATCGTCACCAACGATGACGCTGGCGTCATCGCCCAAGTACGAAAATCCCCGGTGCTTGGCCGGCAGTTGATGAAGCAATGTCTGCTGTTTTGGGTCAGGC
>JANNCZ010000674.1:0-7060 GCA_031387185.1 Burkholderiales bacterium | reverse complement strand
CCGGCCCGTCCGTCGAGCACGCTGGCGAGCTTCCAGCCCAGGTTGAACGCGTCCTGCATCGACACGTTCATGCCCTGGCCGGCCTTGGCGCTGTGCGTGTGGCAGGCGTCACCGGCGATGAAGACGCGCGGCAGGCGGGCTGCGCCCACCGCAGCGGCCTGGTCCGCCGGCACATCGTCAAAGCGATCCGTGACGCGCTGGCCGACTTGGTAGACCGCGAACCAGACCACACTTTTAACGTCCAGCGTGTAGGGGCGCAGCACCCGTTGCGCGGTCGCGATCACGCTGTCTTGCGTGTGTTGGTCGCGGAAGGCATCGCGCTTGTTCGGGTCGATCTCGCCCAGGTCGACATACAGCCGCACCAGGTAGCCGCCCTCGCGCGGGATGAGCAGGATGTTGCCCTCGTCCGCCGACTGGATCGCGGCTTTCAGCCGGATGTCCGGGAAGTCGGTGCTGGCCAGCATGTCCACCACGCCCCAGGCGTGGTTGGCAAAGTCGCCGCTGGGCACGGCGCCAATGGCATCGCGCACTGCGCTGCGTGCGCCGTCGCAGCCCACCACGTACTTGGCGCGCACGGTGGTCAGTGTGCCGTTGGCCAGGTCGCGCAGTGTGACCACGACCGGGTGATCGCTGACCGATTCAAGCCCGGATTCCGGCGCGGATTCGACCTTCAGGGTGACGAACTCCAGGCCGTAGTGGGCCTCCAGCCGCGATGGCGATTGGCGCATGTAGTCGAGCAGGTACTGCTGCAGACGGGCCTGGTTGACGATGACATGCGGAAACTCCGACAAGCCATCCTCGGTGTCCTGGATGCGACCGGTGCGCTCGATGCGCGAGCGGTCTTGCCTGGACGGGCGCCAGAAGACCGTCTCGTTGACCCAATAGGCCTCGCGGATCAGCGTCTGACCCAAGCCGAAGGCCTCGAACATCTCAACCGTGCGGCAGGCGATGCCGTCCGCCTGACCGACCTGCAGCGGGCCAGCACGGCGCTCGACCAGGAGCGTGCGGATGCCGGGGAAGTTCGACAGCTGTGCGCCCAGCAAGGCCCCAGCAGGCCCACTGCCGACGACCAGCACGTCGACGGCGTCGGGCAGCTTGGCCTTGGCGATGTCGGGGTCGCCGGGTGCGTAGCCATTCAGATAAAACTGCATGGATGAAAGCTCCTGTGGGTGCGCAATGCGGTCGGTGTGCTGCGATGGCGGGAATGATCCCACGCGCAGTTCGCATCTCCGGCCGGCCCTGGCCGGCCTTGGCGCGCTCAACAGCTGGCAGCGCGGGCTCCACTTGCCCAGGTTCGCCCTTGCCCTTTCTCCCCCCCTCTTTTTGACCGTCAGCGCACGGATGTCCCCTGCATCCCGGCTACTTTGGCACCAGTGGCGCATCGTCTACCCGCGACGAATTGCGCAGCTTTTCGTCGAACACGCCGCGCTGCACCTGGCGCTTCTCGGCTCCCAGGCCCATCACCTGAGCACGCTGGGCGTGGATGAAGGCTTCTTCCTGGACCGACAAGCCCCAACGCAACTCCGGCAGCGGCTGATGCTTGCTCTGCGTCACGCTCGGGCCGGTGACCATCAGGGTCCAGGCGTCCTGCCCATCTTCCATCGGCAGCCCGCCCTTCGGCGTCTTGAAGGCGCCGCGGGCGGTGTTGACCGACAGCGTGGCGCCACGCGGGATTTCGATCAGGTCACCGACCGCCAGCGTGGTCCCGGGCTCCAGCGGTTTAAGGCCGGCAGGCGCGCTGCGCTGGGTCGCCTCGATGTCAGGCCGGGGCAATGCGGCGCGTTCGGCCCCCCGCAGCAGGCGCACACCCTTCGCTGCATCGACCTTTGCCCCCTCGAACCAGCCCAGCATCAGCGCCGGGGCGAAGCGGCCCGTGCGGTCTAGCGGTGGCAGTGGCCCGCCGCCGCAATCGATGCGCTGGCAGCCGATGTCGAAACGCGGCGGCTGCTGCGGCACGCACAGCTGCGCGTCGAGCTTGCGGATGCAGGCATCCAGCTCGACCGGCAGACGCCAGAAGGCGCATTGACCGCCGGTGCACAGCTCTTCCCATTCACGCCACGGCCGGCGCTGGGGCCGTGGCGTCACGGTCACGCTGCTGGCGGAGCAGTTCAGTTGCAGGGCCGAGCCGGCGCTCGTCATGCCGACAGCCAGTTGCTGGCACATCTCCAGGTAAGTGCAGGGCGTGCCGTTGCACACCCGCAAGCGCGGCGCCGGGCCGATGCCGTCGACTTGGGCGATGCCGGCCAGCCAGAACTGCGGTGCTTGCACGAGCACGCCGCAGTACTCGCGCAGCTGGCTTTCCAGCGCAGTGCGCGCGGTGGCATCGGCCACGTTGATCAGCGCAGTGTCGAGGTCGGGCACGCCGAAGAAGCTGTTGAGCAGGCCCTTTTCCAGCTGGCCACCATCCTGTGCCAGCGCATCGACGCGGATCTGTGGATCGTTGATGAACCAGTCTTTCATCGTCAGCACCGCGTCGCGCATGCGGATCGGCGCACCCGGGTTGGCAGCGTTGAAAGCCACCACCGCATCAACCAGCCGGTTGATCCAGTCCGGCCCGGCCGACTGTTTGGTGCAGGTCTTGTGCTGTGCCTCCCAGGTCAACAGGCCCTGGAAGTCGGTGTCGTGGAAACCGGGCTCCGCGTCGCGCACAAATTGGCCGACGGATTTCGTGAGGTCGCCGCTCGGGTAGCTGGCGTCCGCAAAACGTTTCGGCGCCGGCCAGCCCAACGCAGCATGCATCGAATAGGTCAGCGAACGCGCGCTGTAGCGGTGGATGCCTTCGGCCATCGAATTCTTGTGGTTCGCAGGTTGGCTGGCGGCGCTGTAAGCCGGGTCGGGCACGGGCGCGGCCATCGACGCGGCCGTCCAGCCGGCTTGTGCGATCGGCGGGAAACGTGGGTCGGTTTCGGTCCAGGGGTCGAGCACCAGCGGCTCGTCGTAGGGCGATGCGGCGGTGGTCGATTGCGGCGACTTGCGGTTGAAGTAGTCGCTCAACAACATGCGCTTGAGCAAGGCACGCAACGACCAGTCGCTCGACACCAGGGCGTACTCGGACAGGTACCACAGCACATTCGATTGCGCCTGAGTGCGCGGGAAGTAGTTGGCGATGGTCAGCGGCGCGCCCATCGTCTCGGCCCAGACCTTGTCGGTCACGCTCATCGCCATCAGGAAGGCGAGCGCGGGCGGGCCATCGACTTCGCTGGCGGTGGCGGTGCACACATCCGTGGTGCAGGCGGCGCAGGCCAGCGCCGATGAGCCGGGCGGCAGGCCGATGATCCAGTTGTCGACCTGGGTCATCTCAGCGGCACTCAGGAACGGGCCGCCCGGTGGCATGCGTGAGCCCGCGCTCGCCACGCCATGCACCTTGCGCGACAGCATGCTCGCGGCCGCGTTGCCACGCTCCACACGCAGCACCGAGGCATCACGCTGGCTCGGTTGGTCGATCACGTTGGCTGTCCAGTTGACCGCGCTCAGGTTCATGCCGCCGGCCGGGCTGGTGCCGCCGTGGCAACCGGTGCAGCCCTTGTTGGTCAGCAAAGTCTTGACGTTGGTGGTGGCGGGCTCCGGCAGTGGCGGCGGGCCACCGCCACCGGTGCAGGTGGCGGTGCCGCACACCGTGCAGGCACTCGGCTTGTGGCGCACCAGCCCGTTCAGCGCGAGGCTGCGGCGGCCGTCGTCGAGCAGGCTTTGCACCGTCCAGATCGAGCTGCCCACCGGCAGCGCCTGTGTGAGGTGGGGTGCAGGACCGTGCGAGTCGGTCGGCGCGGCGGCGCTGCGGAACGAGCCACATCCGGCGAGCGAGGCCCAGGGCGTGCGGGCCGGCGCGGCGGAGATGTCGTCCGAGCCGCCGTTCGACGCGCCGGTGCGAAACAGCGACGACAGTTGCCCCGGGTCGCCACCTTGTTCGTTCGCAAACACCGCCTTCTCGAACTTGCCCCATACCGGCCAGGTGCGCTTCCAATGCGTCTGCGGTCCGGTGGTCGAGAACGAACTGTTGTGGCACTGCATGCACTCGTTCTTGCGGTGCAGGTAGACGTGCGAAAAGCCCTCGGCCATGTCGGTGCGCCGGTTCTCTTCGTTCGCCTCCGCCCCTTGCAGCGGCTTGCTCTGCATCGCGAACAAATGCGCCGAATAAACCGGGAACACACTGTCGGTGGCGAACGAGGACACCAGCACGTCGCTCATGTTGAAGGCCGCCGGCGGCGTGCCGCTGAAGCCGGACAGGTCGGCCCGGCGCGCGAGCAGAAAGTCGGCGAGGGCGGCGTCGCTGCCCGCACGCAGCGGCGTGCCGTAACAGCCTTGCAGGGATTTGTCGCCCGTGCGGTTGACCCGCAGCATGTCGACGATGTTCTCCTGCCAGTGGCCCGCGAACTCGGGGTTGTGCATCAGCGCGTCCAGCACCTCTTCGCGGCCGCGGCCGCCGGGGGTGGCGGCGATCACGTCGACGAGCATGCGGGTCTCTTCGCTGCCGCGCACCTTGCGGCCCAGCAGCTTGGGCACCGCCTGGCGCACGAAGGACACGTCACCGGCGTCGTCGGTGGGAATGCTGGTGAACAGCGAACAGCTCGGGCTGCAACCGCCGAGTACCGCTGCCAGCAGCACGCCGAGCCAGGACAGGACACGAACAGCGGGGTTCGTCATGGTTGTGCTCCCTATGCCCCGAGCACTTGGCTTTTCAGCCCGCGCATCAGGTCGCCGTGGCTCGACGCGGCGGTCGAGAAGCTGATGTCGGGCACCGCGTAGGCGTCGTTTTCGAACGGCATGATTCCGCACGCGGTCAGGATCGCGGCGCGCAGGTCGGCCGGTTTGAAGTGGTGGGCCGGATCAGCGCGGCCATCGTCTCCTGCGGCCACTCCGACGAAGTTGCTGTCGAGCAGCGCGCCCGAGACGCCACGGGTCACCGGCCCGCCGATCAGCACCTGGCAAAAACCTTCCGGCCAATGGTCACGACCACTGCCCGCGCGCTGCGGCGTGCGGCCGAACTCGGTGGTCAGCACCACCATTGTGTTGGCCAGGTTCAGCGTGCCGGCGTCGATGAGTTGGCGCAGCGTCTTGCAGATGTTGAACAGGTTCACGCTCGTCACACTCGCGTGTGCACCACCGTGGGTGTCGTACGCGCCGCCGCCGGAGGCGGTCTGCATGCCCTTGTCGATCACGCACACATAGCGCGGCGCGTTGGCACCGGTCTGCGCCAGCAGGTAGGCCGCGAGCTTGATGGCGTGGCCGGGCATGTTTTCAAATGTCGCGGTGGCGCTGCCGTTCGGGCACGCCAGGTCGTTGGGCAAGGCCAGCGGCGCGGGTGAGCCGGCGGCCGTGAGCAGGCCGTTCAGCGAGGCCGCACCGAACACCATTGCGCTGCTCGACTCGAACGCGGCAAATCCTTTCGAGCGGCTGCGTCCGGCGGGTGTGGTCGAGAGCATCGTGTTGTGCCGCAGGCTCTGGCTGTACTGGTCCACGTACTGGCGCAAGAGCGCATCGCGGTCGTTGCGAATGCCAGCGCGGGTGAGCGAAGTCAAAAAACCCGGCAGCCCCGGTCCGACCTTCAGCACCAGTGGCCGCGCATACGCGGGATGCAAACCGACCGAGGCTGAGGCCTGCAGGTTGTCGGTCGGGAAGCTGAAGGTCTCGGGCCACAGCACATACGAATACGGCCGCGGCGGCGGCGGCCCGGCCTCGATGTCGCGCGAGACAAAGTGGTGTTGGATGGCCGCGCCCAGGCCGGCGAGTTTCGGGTTGCCCAGGCGCTGGCCGGTCATCATCAGCGGGATCGCGGCTTCGTGCGGCTGGAACTCATGCGCCAAGGCGACGATGCGCATCTTGTTGAGGATCGACGGTTGCCACAGCGGCTTGGTCGCAGGCCCCAGGTGGATCGGCCGGCCGTTCGCGTCATTCGCGAAGGGCGAGGGGGCCGGGTCGGTGAAGCCAGCGTCGCAGCCGGCGAAGGGCAGGGCGGCGACCTCGGCATTGAAGCCGCGAAACCGGTCGGCGGCAGCCGGCGCGCGGGCATAGAACGTCTCCCACATCGACAGGCCGCCGTAGAGGTGGATCTCCAAGATGCGCAGGTCGGGCGGCGTGGCCCACACCGTGCCGGCCGAGGCCGGAATGCTGCCCCAGACGGTGGCGCGCGCGGTGGAGGGCAACAACAAGCCGGCAGTACCGACGGCCATCGCGGCCAGGGTGTTGCGCCGCCCTTTGTCCATTGACCGATCGATCATCGCCAGGCCTCCGGTTAGCCAGTCCTTGAACTGGACTAGACCACAGGCCGCTGACCCTGGCCATCTTGGCATTCACGCTGGTCGTGATGACCGCATTCGCCGATCACCTTTCGGGCCCCGCCAAGTTCAATCGGCTGCATGGTCGGCGCCTGACTGGTGTCACACAGCGCGCGGTCGACCGACCCCAAGTTCGACCGCGTGTTCAAGCCTGTCTACAACCTTCTGAACGGTATCGAGCACGACTCCAAGGTATCGCTCGACGACATCGAGACCTTGCTGCAAAGGCAAGCGGTGACGCGGGCGCCGGGCAATGTTGCAGCGGCAGCGCGCCGGCTTGGCATCACCCGCCCGCAGACGGAGTACCAGCTGAAATGCCGGGTTATCCTGCAGCATGGCGAGTGAGGTCGGCCGGGCAGGTTTCGCACGCCGCGCAGGTCGGGCAGGCTGATGTTCGCCCACCTCGAACGACCGTTGGCACCGATCCCCGGCTGGCGCGAGGTGTGGGCCGACTTTGGCCCACGCTACGCCGCCAACGGCTTCATCGGCTGGGTCTTTGCCGCCACCGCACCGGTGGCCGTCATCTTGACCGTCGGCACGCAAGGCGGATTGAGCGAGGCGGAGCTGGCATCGTGGATCTTCGGCGTGTTCTTCATCAACGGGCTGATCAGCATCCTGTTTTGCTGGGTCTATCGGCAGCCGCTGGCGTTCTTCTGGACCATCCCCGGCACCGTGCTGGTGGGCCCGGCACTGGGGCACCTCAGCTTTGCCGAAGTGATCGGCGCGTTCTACGCCACCGGCGCCTTGATGCTGGTGCTGGGCGCGACCGGCTGGGTCAAGCGCGCCAT
>JANNCZ010000649.1:0-1929 GCA_031387185.1 Burkholderiales bacterium | reverse complement strand
GCACATGAACATCACCACTGGCCGTCCGGTCACGATGGCCCCGAACGGCATGGTCGCCTGCCCGCATGCACTCGCTTCGCAAGCCGGTGTTGATGTCCTGCGCGCAGGCGGCTCGGCGGTCGATGCCGCGATTGCGGCGAGCGGTGCGCTCGCTGTGCTCTACCCGCACATGACGGGCGTGGGGGGTGATGCGTTCTGGCTGATCTACGACGCAAAGAAAAATGCGGTGCGCTATCTCGATGGCGGCGGGCGCGGCGCGGCCTCGGCGAGTGCGCAATGGTTTCGTGACAAGGGCATGAGCGAGATTCCGTTTCGCGGCATCCTGCCGGCGACCCTGACGACGCCGGGTGCCGTGTCAAGCTGGTGCGAAGCGCATCGCGAATACGGCCGCCTGCCGCTCAAGCGTGATCTCGAAGCCGCGATTGGCTACGCGCGCGATGGCTTCCCCGTCACCGGGCGCCTCGCGGGCTGGCTCGAGAGTGTGCAGGTTGATCTCAAGCCGCACGCCGAGACGATGGCGATCTTCATGCCCGATGGCAAGCTGCCGCGCGCCGGCAGCAAGCTTGCCAACCCCAATCTCGCGCGCACCCTGACGGCGCTCGCCGAAGGCGGACGCAGCGGTTTTTATGAAGGCGATGTCGCGCGTGAACTCGCGCGCTTCGCGCAAGCCAACGGCGGCTTCTTCAATGCCGATGATCTCAAGGCGCAAAGCGCACGCTGGGGTGAACCGCTCAAAGGCACGTATCGCGACGTCACGATTTTTGAAACGCCCGCGCCCACGCAAGGCTTCACCGTGCTCGAAATGCTCAACCTGCTCGAACCGTTCGAGTTGCACAAGAAGGATTGTCTGGGCGCCGAGCACGCGCACTTGATGGTGCAGGCCAAGCAGATTGCGTATCACGACCGCGACGCGCATCTCGCCGACCCGCTGTTCAGCCAAGTGCCGATGGACATGCTGATCTCGAAAGACTACGCCAACGCGCGCCGCACGCTGATGGACCCGGCACGTGCATTGCCGTGGGACAAGATTCCTTCCTACGGCAGCCTCAAGGGCGACACCGTCTTCATCGCCGCAGTTGACAAGGACGGCAACGCAGCGGCCCTCATCAACAGCCTCTATGGCGTGTTCGGCTCCGGCGTGGTCGCAGGCAACACCGGCGTAGTGCTGCAAAACCGCAGTGCTTATTTCTCGCTCGACGAAGCCCACCCCAACTGCGTCGCCCCCGGCAAAACCCCGCTGCACACCCTCATCGCCTCACTCGCGTTTCGCAACGATAAGTTGTGGGGTGTGGTCGGCTGCATGGGTGCCGACGGCCAGCCGCAGATTCACGCGCAGACCTACGTCTCGATGATCGACCATGGCCGCAATATTCAAGAAGCAGTCGAAGCACCACGCTGGCTGTCGGGCCGCTTCGCTCTTGGTGAAGCGCGCGACACCCTGCACATCGAATCGCGCTACCCCGCAGAGACGATCGACGAACTCGCGCGGCGCGGTCACCAGATCAACCGCTGGGGCGCGTTCAACGAACTCGCGGGGCATGCGCACGGCATCACGATTGATCCCGAGAGCGGGTTGCGGATGGGCGGGTCTGATCCGCGTAGTGATGGGGCGGCGATTGGATATTGAAGGTTAACGAAGATTCGCGACCGCCGCCGCGATCACGCTCGCGTTGGCGCCAGTTGTTCCCAGTTGTTCCCTGAGCAGCGTCTTCTGCACTTTGCCAAGCGCGGTCTTGGGCAAGGCGTCCACGAAGATCACGCGGCGCGGATGCTTGAAGCGCGCGAGACGCCCTTCGAACAATTGTTTGACGCCAACGTCATCGAGCGCGGCGTCCGGCTTCTTGACGATCACGGCGACAGCCACTTCGCCCCACTGGGCGTCTTCCTGGCCGATCACCGCCGCTTCCAGTATCTGTGCGCAGTCCGCCA
>JANNCZ010000639.1:0-8184 GCA_031387185.1 Burkholderiales bacterium | reverse complement strand
GTGGCGCGGCGGCTCGACCGCGGTGAGTCGATCCGGCATGAGAGTTCGATGGCCAAGGTGTTCGTCTCCGAAGCGGTGAACCGGGTGGCCGACTCGGCAGTGCAAATGACCGGGGCGCTGGGAATTTCGGAGGACGTGCCGCTGTCGATGATCCTGCGCCAGTTGCGGCCGTTCCGGATTTACGATGGTGCCTCCGAAGTGCACCGCGCGGCGATCGCCAAGCGCGTTTTTTCCAAGCAGCTACGCGCCTGACCTGCGCCTTCCTGTCGCAACGCTCGCCTGCTCCTTTCTGCTCCTTTCCGCTCCTTGCTATTGCCACTGCGCCCCGGCCGCTCATGTTCGATACCCCTGAAATAGCGGCCTTCCGGGCCGAGGTACGCGCCTTCGTCAGCGCATCACTTCCTGATGACCTGCGCGCGGCAGTGCGCGCGGGCCAGCAGGCATCGCATGAGCAGACCGAGCGCTGGAACGCGATTCTGGCGCGGCAAGGCTGGCTGGTGCCGCACTGGCCGGTGGAGGCCGGTGGATTGGGCTGGGACGCCGCGCGCCGCCTCGCCTTCGACGAGGAAATGGCCACCAACCACTCTCCGGAAATGAGTTCGATCACCTTTGACATGATCGGCCCGGTGTTGATCCGCTTCGGCACGCCGGCGCAGAAGGCGAGGTTTCTGCCGTCGATTGCCTCAGGCACACAGCACTGGTGCCAGGGCTATTCGGAACCGAATGCCGGCTCGGACCTGGCCTCACTCAAGACCCGCGCAGTGCGCAGCGGCGACCACTATGTTGTCAATGGCTCGAAAATCTGGACCTCGGGCGCGCAGTATTCAGACTGGATCTTCTGCCTGACCCGCACCGACCCCGAGGCCAAGGCGCAGGAAGGCATTTCGTTTTTGCTGATCGACATGAAAACACCGGGCATCACGGTGCGGCCGATTCGCGGCATTCACGGCTGGGAAGTATTCAACGAAGTGTTCTTCGATGATGTGGCAGTGCCGTTGCACAACCTGGTGGGGGAAGAAAATCGCGGCTGGACCATCGCCAAATCGCTGCTCGAATTCGAACGCCTGAAGCTGGCGCGGGTCGGCGAGAACAAACGGCGCATGGCGCGCGCCCGCGAGATCGGCTGGCGTGAAATGGAGCAAGGCGAGCCCTTGATGCGCCGCCCCTGGTTTCGCAAGCGCTTCGCCGAACTGCAGATGCGCCTGATGGCGCTCGAAGCCAACGCGGCGCGCTTTCTCGAGCGCGCCACACTGGGGCTGCCGATCGGCGCAGAAGTATCGATGCTCAAGTTGCGCGGCAGCCAACTGATCCAGCAATGGGAGGCACTCACCGTCGATGCCCTGGGGCCATCAGCCCTGCCCTACGACGTGGCGGCGGTGCGCGGTGGTGCGACCACGCTGCCGCTGCCGGCGCTCGCGGCGACCGCTTCGTCACGGCGCTTTCTGTCGCGCGGCTACACCATCGCCGGCGGCTCCTCCGAGATCCAGCACAACATTCTGGCCAAACAGGTGCTTGGGCTATGAGCACATTCACACTGAGCGAAAACCAGGTGATGCTCGCCGAGAGCGCGCGCAAGTATGTCGAGCGCGGCTATGGCAGTGCGGTGCGTGCGGCCTCGCTCGCCCATGCCGATGGCTGCTCTGCACAGCGCTGGGTCGAGTTTGCCGAGATGGGCTGGTTGGCACTGCCACTCCCCGAAGCCGACGGCGGACTCGGCGGCTCGGTCGCCGACATCTGTGTGCTTGCCGAAGAGCTGGGGCGTGGCCTGGTGGTGGAACCCTGGCTGGCCTCAGGCGTGCTGGCCGCAACGCTGCTCGTGATTGCCGGCACACCGGCGCAGCGCGCCACGTGGCTGCCGGCGCTGGCTGCGGGCGGCAAGCGCGTGGCGTTCGCTGCGTGGGAGCCCGGCAGCCGCTTCGATGCCACGCAGGTCACTGCGCAGGCTGAGTGTGTCGCTGGCGCTTACCGGCTCAATGGCGTCAAGGAACTGGCGCTGGGTGCTGCGGGAGCCGACGCGGTGATCATTTGCGCAATGTGTACTGCGGCCGGCGGTAGCATGCAACCCGCGCTGTTCCTGCTCGATGCGGACATGCAGGGGCTCGCACTGCAACCTTACGCGATGGTCGATGGCAGGCATGCCGCGCATGTGCGCATGCACAACCTGATGGCCCCCGAGGGGGCGCGGCTCAATGCGGCGGTCAATGCGGCGCGCGCGATCCGGATGGCACTCGAGGAAGCAATCCTGGTGCAGTGCGCCGAAACCACTGGCGCGATGGCGCGCGCACTCGAGATCACGCTCGACTACCTGAAAACCCGCAAACAGTTCGGCCGGGTGCTGGCCAGCAACCAGGTGCTGCAACACCGGCTCGTCGACCTTCACGTCGCCATCGAGGAGACGCGCGCTCTGGTGCGCGCCGCCGCCGTGGTGGTCAGCACCGGTAACGATGATGAACGCGCGCGCTACGTAGCCGCCGCCAAGGCATATGCCTCACAAGCGGCGCGCCTGGCCTGGGAAGAAGTGGTGCAGTTGCACGGCGCCATCGGCATGACAGACGAATACCTCATCGGCGCCTACGTCAAGCATCTGGCGGTGTCGCACGCCTTGTTCGGTGATGCCGAGCAGCATCTGGAACGCCTCGCCGAAGTCGAAGAGCGGCTGCACCGAACGAAGTAGGCCGCGCGTCATGCCGGACATGCAACCGGGGGTTGCAGAGGCGCCCTGTGGAGCACTGCGCTATCGCGATGGCACCCCGGAAACTGTTGGTAGAAGCCACTCTTCGCTACTCCGTTGGCTTGCGGGTGGCTCCTGCCAACGCTTTTGGGCGATTGGCTTGATGAACAAATGCTAGAACGGCGGCAGCGGCGTGAGGGTGATACGTCCCGCTGCCGCGTCGGCGAGGATCTGCTCGCGCTGCGCCCAGCCGCGCAGCTTGCCGGGGTTGAGCAGGCCCTGCGGATCAAAGCGCGCTTTGGCGGCGATGCCATCCGGATTGATCTGGCCCTGCTTGCCGTCTTCGACGACATAGGTGTGCGGATTGTTGATGGTCACGCCATGGTCGCGGTGAATCTGCATGATGTCGTTGAGGCGCGCGTCATCTCGATAGCGCACCAGTTGCAAACCCGAGCACATCATCAGGCCGTCGCGATTGCGGATGAATTCGAGATGCACCGGCACTTCGTCGCCGAGCAGCGCATGCAGGGTCTTGGCCTGCTGCACGTGGCGGCCCGGCGCATAGTTGCTTTGAATATAGGTCAGCGTGGGTTCAACCTTCAAGGCATGCAGTGTGGTGTGGTTCCAGGTGTATTCGGCAATCGTGCGTTTGCTCTTGGTGACTTCGGCGGCAGTTTTGCGATGGGTCACCACGCCGCCGAAACGCGCGGCCAATTGCAGCAAAGCCTCCTCACCAAACTCTGCTGCCAGCACCAGCACTGCGTGGGACTGTGAGCGCATCGTGCCAGCCATCGGCGGCGATGCGCGCATGATGATGTCCGGAATCGGCGCGGCGAGAAGGGTCACGCTTTTTTTGATGATGCCCGCTGCATTGGCCAGCGCATCGCCAAATTCAATCGCTGCCTCGAAGGTGACGAAACACACGATCGATTCAAGCCAGGGGTGAGCGGGCGCAAGCCCCGCCTCAATTTCAAGCACGATGCCGCTGCTGCCGTACACGTGGTGCAACAGCAGGGCAGCGGGCGCGCGCAGTTCCACCAGCTTCGGCTCGGGTTCGACCGACAGTGCCTTGATACCGAGCACATTGCCCGTCGACATCAGCGGCCCGTAGTTGATCGAGCCGATGCCGCCGAAGCCGCCGCCATAGAGACCACCCAGTGACGCGCTGCGAAAGGTGCTCGGCACGCAGCGCAACTCCCAACCCGCCGCCTGCGTCTGGCGGTCTACATCGATCAGACGAATGCCGGCCTGCGCGCGCGCCACGCCGGGCTTGACCCACAGCAGGCGGTTGTAGGCCGACAGATCGAGAATCACGCCGCCGTAGAGCGGTGTGCACTGGCCGTAATTGCCGGTGCCGCTGCCGCGCACGGTGATTGGCACGCCGGCCGTGGCGCAGGCTGCGACCACGGCGCAAATGTCCTCCTCGGTCTTCGGGCGTGCGACCGCATCGGCGACCTTGCCATCAAGCTGGCGCTTCAACACCGGGCTGAACCAGTAAAAGTCCTGGCTGAGGCGCTCAACGCGGCTGTCGGTGATCCACTCAATGGACGGCAGGCGTGCGGCAATCTCCAGACTGCGCGCCTTGACACTGGCCGCGTCAAACGTGGCGGGATCAAACATGGGTTGGTGGTCTCAGTAGTTGCGGACGATGGCGAAACAACGCGTCCTATGCAACAGCGAGCATGCCGCGCACCGCCGCTTGCGCCTCGTGCCGCAGCGCAGCCATGTCAACGCCAGGAATCGCGTCGTTCTCAACCACGACACGCCCTTGCACCAACAGCACACGCAACGATGGCCGGCCACCGCCCGCCACCGGGCCAATCGCTTCATCGTGCAAGCCGAAGTAGCGCGGCTCGGTCAGGTCATACACGGCAAGATCAGCCGCCTTGCCTACTTCAAGCGTGCCCACGCCATCAAGGCCAAGCACGCGCGCGCCGCCTGCAGTGCCAATGCGCACCACGTCCTCCACACTCATCGCACCCGCGTGTCCACCCGGCTGCTCCGCGTGTACGCCGCCGCGCATGCCGGCATACCCGCTCGCGGCCATGCCCGCACGAGGATCAGCACGATGCAACAACCAGCAGGCATGCGCTTCAGAGATCATGTCTGCCGCTTCGTTCGACGCTGCGCCATCGACAGCCAACCCAACCGGCACGCCGAGCGCGAGCGCTTCGGGTATGCGCGCGATGCCGGAGCCGAGCCGGCCATTGCTCTGCGGGCAATGGGCGATGCCGGTGCCGGTCTCGGCGCAGCGTTTCAATTCTGCGTCACTCAAATGCACCATGTGGGCAAACCACACGTCTTCGCCCACCCATTCATGTGCTTCGGCGAACTGCAGCGGCGTGCAGCCGTGCACCTCGCGCGCCCAGCGCACGTAGTCATGGGTCTCGGACAAATGGCTATGCATGCGAATGCCGAGCCGCCGTGCTTCGCGTGCCATCAGCTTGAGTTGCTCCGGATTGCAGCTCCAGGTCGGTGTGGTGATCGCACTCACGACGCGCCGCATCGCCAGCGGCGACGCATCGTGATAACGCCGCACGTCGCGCTCGATGCCGGCGAGAAACGCGTCGATGGTTTCGGGCGCCACCTGCGGCGGTGCCTGCCCGTCAGTCATCGCGCGCGCCTGGGTCTGGCCGCCGCGGCACAGCACCATGCGCACGCCAAGCTTTTCCGCTTCGTCAAAAATGGCTGCCGACGCATCAAACGGCATGCCGGGGTAGTAGTGGTACTGGTGATCGGCGATCGTGGTGCAACCGGACAGCATCAACTCGATTATGCCGATGCGCGCGCCCAGGCGCAGCATTTTCTCGCCGTCAAAAAAACGCCGGTAGTGCACCGGCACCGCTGCCAGCCACGGCACCAGCGGCAGGTTGATGCCGGCCGGAATGCCCTTGAGAAGGCTCTGAAACAAATGGTGATGCGTGTTGACCCAGCCCGGGTAGACCACGCAGCCGGCCGCGTCGATCACGCGCTCGCCGGGTTCCGGCGCGAGATGACCAAGCGCGTGGATCACGCCGCCGCGAATGCGGATATCGTTGCCGCCCGAAGTGCGCATAGCGCTGCCGGGCAGCCCCGTCATGACATGCGCCGCACCGCGCACCAACAGTTCAGTCATGCGTCACTTCACTTTCATGCCAACCGCCCAGCGCCCAGTTGGACAACACCGCCATCACCGCAAACAGCAAGACGCCGGTAACCGTGATCAGCACCAGCGCAGCAAACATGCGTGGAATGTTGAGCTGATAGCCTGCCTGCAAAATTTGATACGCGAGGCCGGTGCCGGTGCCGCCGGTACCGGCGACAAACTCGGCCACCACCGCGCCGATCAAGGCGAGGCCGCTGGAAATGCGCAGGCCACCAAAAAAGTAGGGCAGCGCCGAGGGGATGCGCAAACGCAACAACACCTGCCAGCGGCTCGCACGATTCAACTGAAAGTAACTCATCAAACCGGGGTTGACGCTGCGCAGCCCGAGCGTGGTGTTGGCAATGACCGGGAACAGCGCGACGATGGTCGCGCACATCACCAGCGACAGTGTCGGGTCCTTGAACCAGATGATGATGAGCGGCGCGATCGCCACAATCGGCGTCACCTGCAGCAGCACGGCATAGGGGAACAGCGCGGTTTCGATCAGGCGGCTCTGCACGAACGTGAAAGCGATCAACACCCCCACCACCACCGCACACACAAACGCAAACAGCGTGATCTTGAGCGTGTTGACCAGCGCGCCGAACAGCAAGCCTGCATCGCTCACCATCACCTGCGCAACCCGCACCGGCGACGGCACCAAAAACTGCGGAACTTCCAGCGCCACCACCAGACCCTGCCAAAGCCCAAGCAACACCACCGCGACCAGCGCCGGGTAGAACACCCGCTGCACTTTGGGTTGCCGCAAAAATGGCAGGGATGTGTTCATGCCAGTGCCGTGTCGTCCGCGTTGTCCGCGCTTTCGTCAGTCGCCGCGCTGGCGCGCAACAGGCTGTCCTGCAGGCGTTTGGCATAGCCGGAGAAAGCGGTGGAGACGCGGAACGAGGCAGCGCGCGGATAGGGCTCGTCAACCGCCACTTCATCGACCACGCGGCCCGGCCGTGCCGCCATCACCACCACACGTGTCGACAGGTAGACCGCTTCATAAATCGAATGCGTCACAAAGATCACGGTGAGCTTCTTGCGTTGCCACAGTTCGAGCAGGTCACTGTCGAGACGGTTGCGGGTGATTTCATCGAGCGCACCGAAGGGCTCGTCCATCAGCAGCAGGGTTGGCTCGGTCACCAGTCCGCGCGCAATCGAGACGCGCATCTGCATGCCGCCGGAGAGTTCGCGCGGCAGATTGGCGGCGAACTTTTCCAGGCCCACCAGTTTGAGCACGCCGGCCACGCGCGCATCGGCCTGCACCTGCGGCGTACCGGCGAGATCAAGCGGCAGGCGCACATTGGCCTGCACCCGCGCCCACGGCATCAGGGTGGCCTCCTGAAACACGAAGCTCAAGCGGTGGCCACTGCGCTCGGCCTGCTCGACCGGCGCGCCCCAGAGGGCTATCGCGCCTTCGCTCGGCGCCAGCAAGCCGGCCACCATCTTGAGCAGCGTGCTCTTGCCGCAGCCGGAAGGGCCGAGCAGGGTGACGAACTCGCCTTCACGCACCGTAAGGTTGACCGGTTCGAGCGCGCGCGTGCCGTTCGGATAGGTCTTGGCCGCAGACGCAATGTCAACCGCCGTGCTCATCTGCAAGGCCCGCCCCGGCAGCAACGCAAGCGGCAAAACGTATCCGCGCCCATCAAGGCAATACTTTCAGGTCCTTGACAAACTGTGTGGTGTAGGTCTTCTTCAAATCGACCTTGGCGGTATCAAGCAATTTCATCGCGACCATCATGTCGTAGGTTTTTTTCATGCGCTCGTCGGTGATGACCCCGGCGCCAAGTTTGGCTGCGTCGCCGCCAAACACCATGCCGCTCTCGTTGAGCAGCTTGATGCCGTTGGCGATCTTGTCGTCGGTCATGTTGGGATTGTCTTTTTTGATCAGCGCGTTGCCGGCGGACGCGTCCCCCTTGAGATAGGTCTTCCAGCCTTCCATCGTCGCCTTGATAAAAGCGGCCACCGCCTTCGGACGCTCCTTCACCGTCTTCTCCATGCAAACGATGGTGGTGGAGTACGGCGGCCAGCCGTGATCGGCAAGCAGGAACACGTTGGGCTTGTACTTGGCTTCCTTCTCCATTGCATACGGCTCGCTCGACAAATAGCCCTGCTGCACCAGATTTTTGTCGGCCATGAAGGGCTGGATGTTGAAGGTGTAGGGGCGCGTCTGTGAATCAGACAGGCCATAGGTGGTGCGCAGCCACGGCCAATAGCTGGTGTTGGCTGCGGACGAAATCAGAATCGTCTTGCCCTTCAGGTCTTCGAGCTTGTTGACTACACCGGGGTGGCCAATCAGGACTGCTGCATCTTTCTGAAAACTCGCCGCAACGGTGACCGCGCTGATGCCCTGCTCCCACGACTTCATGGTCTGCACGTCATAGCC
>JANNCZ010000420.1:0-20333 GCA_031387185.1 Burkholderiales bacterium | reverse complement strand
GCAAGACACCGCGCACGCCATCAAAGCGGTGTGCGTGGTGCATAACGAAACCTCCACCGGCTGCACCGCGCGCATCCCCGAGATCCGCAAAGCCATCGACCGCGCGGGCCACCCTGCCCTGCTGCTGGTCGATACGATCTCTGGCCTGGGCTCAGTCGACTACCGTCACGACGAATGGGGTGTCGATGTCACCGTGGGCGGCTCGCAAAAAGGGCTGATGCTGCCGCCCGGCCTGTCGTTCAACGCCGTGTCAGCGAAAGCATTGGCCGCGAGCAAAACCTCCAAAAGCCTCAAGTCATTCTGGGGCTGGGAGGAAATGATCAACAGCAACAAGACCGGCTACTTCCCCTACACGCCGGCCACCAATCTGCTGTATGGCCTGGCCGAAGCGATCGACATGCTGGTCGATGACGAGGGCCTGGCCAACGTATTCGCACGCCACCAGCGCCACGCTGAAGCCACGCGCCGCGCAGTGCGCCACTGGGGCGAAGCCGGCGCGATGGAAATTTTGTGTCAGGACGAACGCGAGCACTCCCCTGCCCTCACCACGATTTTGTTGACCAAGCACGAAACGGCGGGCCACAACGCCGATGCGCTGCGCAAAGTTATCCTCGACAACTTCAACATGTCGCTGGGACAGGGCCTGGGCAAAATCAGCGGCAAGGTATTCCGCATCGGCCATCTCGGCGATTTCAACGACCTCACGCTGATGGGCACCTTGTCGGGCGTGGAGATGGGCTTTGAAGTGGCCGGCATCCCTTACAAGAAAGGCGGCGCGCAGGCGGCGATGGACTATCTGGCGAACTGTGCGAAGGCGGCGGGCACACCCGCATTAAAAGCTGCTGCATAAACCGTCCTCGGTCCCGCACACCGCCAGCCGGATTTTCGATGGGCAGTGCGGGTGCCGGTACATGCCGGCCTGGCTATAATATGACCATCTAGCTGACCATCTGGAGAAAAGTCATGGGTGCCTACAGTATTGCCGAGGCCAAAGCCCATTTGAGTGCGCTGGTCGAGCAAGTCGAACGCGGCGAGCCGGTGATTTTGACCAAACGTGGCAAGGCGGTGGTGAGGATGGTGCCGCTCAATGAAGTCCAGCCTAAGCCCAAAGCCGATCTGGAAAAGCTGCGTGCGTTTCGCGCAACCCTGCCACGATCGAAGCTCAATGCGGCCGAAATGATTCGCAAGATGCGCGCCGAGGAGCCCGGCTGGTGATTTATGCGGATACCAATGTGCTGATTGCGATCGTATGTGACGATGTATTAAGCGCCGCTGCCGACACATGGTATGCCTCGGTCAGTGATCCCATCGCGGTCAGCCCATGGAGCGTGATTGAATTTCGGGCCTTCATTGGTTTGCGCGTCAGAAAAAAAGAGTTCTCCCGTGCGGCCGGTTTGACAGCCATGACGCAGTTTGACCGTCTGGCCGACACTGCGCTTCACACGCTCACGCCGGCGGCAAGTCATTTTCGTAAGGCAAGCGATTGGCTGGCTCACCCTGAATGTGCGCTCCATAGTGGAGATGCGCTGCATTTGGCGATTGCGTTCGGACATCAGTGCCGCCAATTTGTGACGTTTGACCAGCCGCTGGGCGCGTCTGCGCGAAAGCTCAATTTGCCGGTGCTGGTGTTGAAACCGTAACCGGCTTTTGGCCGATCCTGTTTTGCCTTATTTCCTTCAAGGACGCCTTTGCACGCCATGACTGATTCCATTCTCCTCTCGCGCGACGACAACATCGCCACCATCACCCTCAACAAACCCGAGCGCATGAACGCGCTTGACCGCGGCATGTGGGAACGCGTCGGCCAGTTGATGGGCGTATTGGGCAAGGATGAAAGCCTGCGCTGCGTCGTGCTGCGCGGCGCCACCAAGGAAGGCAAGCCGCGCGCATTTGCGGCCGGTGCCGACATTGCCGAATTCAAGACCGAGCGCGCCAACGTTGCGCAGGCGACGGTGTACGGCAACCTGGTACACCGCTCGATGCAGGCGGTGCGCGAGTGCCCCCATCCCACAGTCGCGCTGATCGAAGGTGCGTGCATCGGCGGCGGGCTGGAGATAGCGGCGATGTGCGATATCCGCATCTGCGGCGAGTCATCGCGTTTCGGCATCCCGATCAAGAAGCTTGGATTGACGATGGCCTATGGCGAGTTGATGGGCCTGCTCGCGGTGGCGGGGCCATCGGCTGCGCTGGAAATTTTGCTGGAGGGCCGCGTGTTCGGTGCGGCTGAAGCGCTCGCCAAAGGGTTGGTGACGCGCGTGGTGGCAGACGATCAGGTCGAAGCCGAGGCAATGAAGTCGGCGCGCAACATCGCCGAGGGTGCGCCACTCGTCGCCCGTTGGCACAAAAAATTCATCCGCAAGCTCGCGTTTGAGGCACAACTCTCGAAAGAGGAGTGGGCTGAAGGTTTTGCCTGCTTTGATACGGCCGATTTTCGCGAAGGATCGGCGGCGTTTGTCGCCAAGCGCACGCCGCAGTTTTCGGGGAAGTAAATCAGGCACCGGGCGGAGAAGCGCTGCCACCAACGGTTTGGTGGAATCATTTGGCGAAGAACCGCACCCACCAAGCATTTTAAGCCGGTCTTCAATCTAGGTTCAGTCGCCCAGGTAAGCGCCGCCATTGACGTGAATCGTCTGGCCGGTCGTAAAACGTCCCCCGTGCCCCGCGAGCCACACCACTGCGCTCGCGACTTCATCAGGTTGACCACGCCGCGCGAGCAAAGGCTGATGGGTGGCGTGATGCGCGGGTTTGGCCGCGCTGCGTGCAGTGGCGATCATGCCGGGCGACACGCAATTGACCGTGATGTTGTGCGCGGCGAAGTCATGCGCGAGGGCGCGCGTGAGGCCGCCGAGCGCCGCTTTTGCGCTGACCACGTTGGCGCGGTTGGCGGCCCCGGTGTTGGCGGTGAGGCCGCCGATGTTGATGACGGCGCCAGCGTCACTCGCACACAGCAACTCGAACGCGCTTTGCGTGCAGTGGAACGCACCGTCCACGCAAACGTCAAAGGCGCTGCGCCACGCGGCGTAGGTCATCTCGCCGAACACGGCCTCGTGGCGAATGGCTGCGTTGTTGACGAGGATGTCGAGCCGGTCGAAACGTGAGCGAACCGCTTCAATCATCGCGTCCACTTGCGTACGCTGCGTCACGTCAGCTTGCACCAGCAGCGCCTCGCCACCTGCGCCGATGATGTCATTGACGACGGCTTGACCTTCGCCGCGGCTGGCGCGCACATTGACTGCGACATGTGCGCCATCGCGCGCAAGCGCGAGCGCAATCGCGCGGCCAATGTTGCGGCCTGCGCCGGTCACGAGCGCTACTCTGCCCGCGAGTGGCGCGCTGCCGGTACCTGATGAAAGTGTTTTGGCGTTCATGTGCGCAGCGCCGTGAGATCCATTTTCGCCGCAGCCGGCAAGGCGCGCAGCGCAGCTAACGCGTGCCTCGATTGATCCGCACTCCAGCCGCCATACACACCGTTGGCGCGGAACTTGGCTTCCAGATCAGCCGCCGACAAGGGCTCGGCGACGCCACCACGAAAATGATCCTGGCGCGCTTCTCGCACCGACCCATCACGCAGTGTCACTCTCACGTGGCCGGTGAATTTTTTCGGATACGGGTTGGCCGCGTCGATCACGTAGCGCACTTTGGCGGCAAGGGCGCGCACGCCTGCATCCTGCACCACCGCCTCTTCATAATCGTTCAACCCCGCGTCGTTGCGCAACATGCCCACTGCAATCGCGTAGGGGATGCTGAACTTGGCGGCATAACCATTGAGCGGCGCCTGCTTCGCGGAGAGTGGCTCCCAGAGCCGGTGTACGATGCCTTCAGCAGTTTCACATTCAATCGAGGTGATGTCGGCGTGCCGCATACCCTCGGCCACCAGCTTGCGTGCGCAGTCGATGTAGGGGTGCGCCATGGTGCCGCAGGCGTAGGGTTTGAAGGCAATGTCTGCGCACCGCCACTGCGTGCCCGCGCCGTCGAGCATGGCGGCAAGATCACCGTCGCGCGTGTTGGCGAAGGCGTGAAAGAAACTGTGCTCGCCTTCCAGCAACGTGCGCGGCCCGGTGAAGCCGGCCTCGGCCATGCGCGCCGCGCGATAGCCGGCCTGCGCGGCCCAGCCGGGGTGCATGCGCTTGGTCCATGCGCCCTCCGCCAGATATTCGATGATGCCACCCGCCATGCTGCCGGCGATGCCGAGAGCGTTGACCCATTGCGCGTTGGTGAGGCGCATGGCAGTCGCCACGCCCGCCGCTGCGCCCAACGCACCGAACACAGCAGTAGGATGAAAGCCCGCCTTGTGTACACGCATCGGGGCGACTGCGCACAGGCGGCACATCACCTCGCAACCCACTGCGATGCCGCGCACGGTGTCGGCGCCACTCAACCCATGTTGCTCGGCCGCGGCCAGCACGGCGGGCACCACAGCTGCGCCCGCATGCACCGGGCCGCCCTCGAACGTGTCGTCATAGTCTTCGCCGTGCGCGGCCGTGCCGTTGACGAGCGCGGCGGTGGCCGGGTTGAAGGCACCGGCATGGCCGATCGCGGTGCAGATGCCCGGCTCGGCTGTGGCGCGCATTGTGGCCTGCACGTAATCGGCGTTGCGCGCCGCGACACACAGGCCGGCGAGGTCCATCAGCATGGCATCGCACATCTGCGCCACCCGCACAGGCAGCACCGGTACCGCACCGCCCGCAGCATTGAGTGCAAGCGCAAGCTTTTCCGACGCCGACACCGGAGGTAAAGCCGCCATCGCCATCAATCCTCCGCAATCTTGTTGGTGCGCGCCACGCGCGTCCAGTGCGCGATTTCATTGGCAATGTACTTGCCAAACTGCTCGGGCGTCATCGGCATCACGTCGAGTGCTTCGCCTGCCAGCTTGTCGCGCAGATCGGGCATGGCCAGCACCTTGTTGATTTCTTCGTTGAGCTTTTTGGTGATGGCCGGCGGCAAGCCTGCGGGTGCGACGATGCCATACCAGGTCAGGCCCTCGAATTCTTCGTAGCCCGACTCTTTGAAGGTCGGCACGTGGGGCAACAGCACATGGCGTTTCGTGGCGGTGACGGCGAGTGGCCGCACCGCGCCGCTGCGCACATGCGGCATGGCAGCGGAGACGCCGGGGAAGATGGCCTGCACCTGCCCGCCACCGAGATCGGTGAAGGCCTGGCCGATGCTGCGGTAGGGAATCGACAGGCTCTCGAACTTTGCGGCGAACTTGAACTGCTCCATCGCCAGATGGTTGAGCGTGCCCTTGCCAGAGGTGCCGTAGTTGATTTTGTCCGGATACTTCTGCGCGTAAGCAACAAACTCCGCCAGCGTGTTCACCGGCACCGAGGGGCGCACCACGATGACGTTGGGCGTGCCACCGATCATCGCAATCGGCGTGAAGTCCTTGATCGCGTCGTACGGTACCTTGCGCACTGCGGGGTTGGTCGCATGCGTCGCCACGTAGCCGATCATCAGGGTGTAGCCGTCGGCAGGTGCGCGCGCTGCAGTCTGGGTCGCTATCGAGCCACCGGCGCCCGCGAGGTTTTCGATCACGAAGCTTTGCCCCATCGCGCGGCCGAGCCGGTCTGCGACGATGCGGCCGACCAGATCGACACCGCCGCCGGGGGCTTGTGGCGCGATGATCTTCACCGGGCGGTTGGGATAAGGCGCGTTGCTCTGGCCCAGTGCGCATCCAGCTGCGATGGCCAGCATCCATGCGCTGGCGTTGAGAACGAGTGACATTGTTGGATTGACCATACTTGATTGATGCGCGCCGTTTCCAGTAGACCGGCCAACAGACCAGCCAGCAGACCGGCCAGCAGACCGGTCGGGCATCGAGTGTAGCGTGCCAATCACCGGACGCCGCTAGCCGGGGTAGACTCCATACCTGCAAGACCAATCGCTTCACGCTTCACCATCCCCCGCATTGGCCGCAGTGGCTGTTTTGGGCAGGGCCAGGATGCGCAACCTCAGACTAGGAGAATCAACATGGCAAAAGGTCAACTGCGCGGCAACAAGGAAACCAAGAAACCGAAACAGCCGAAGAAGCCCGAACCGGTGTCGACCTTGAGCGGTCGCGTGCCGCCGCCGGCCGCTGGCAAGAAGAAGTAGGTCAGACCAGCAAGGCCAGCGTGACAAATCAGATTGTGCAGCGGCCGCCGGGCCGCTCGCAGCGCGGTTCTGCACGGCATTGCGCCTGAGAGCCGCTCTCACCAACGCTTTCAGAGACTGGTTTGAGAAGAACATGAAAATCGCCATGATGGGTTCGGGCGGCGTCGGCGGCTTTTTTGGCGGCCGTCTGGCCCGTGCAGGTTTCGATGTGCATTTCATCGCGCGCGGCGCGCACCTGGCCGCAATGCGCGAGCATGGGCTGCTGATCGAGAACGCGACCGAGGGCAACATCCACGTGCGCGATGTCAAGGCCACCGATGATCCAGCCACCATTGGGCCGGTTGATCTGGTGATCCTGTCGGTAAAGCTGTGGGACACCGAAGCGGCGGCGCGCGCAATTCAACCTTTGCTTGGCCCGCACACCGGCGTGCTGTCACTGCAAAACGGTGTCATCAAGGATGACATCCTGCGCCGCGCATTGGGTGACGACGCGCTGGCGGCATCCGCAAACGCCAAAGCTGCACAAGACATGGCCGGAAGCGGGCACGCCACCACCATCACCAGAGTGATGGGCGGCGTCGCATACGTCGGCACCCATATCGCGCGGCCCGGCGTGATTGCACAAGTAGGCACCATGCAGCGCATTGTGCTCGGCGAGTATGACGGCAGTCATTCAGCGCGCGCGGTGTTTCTGCATGAGGCCCTGTTGCGCGCGGGCGTGACCGCCGAGCTCAGTGACGATGTGCGCCGCTCGCTGTGGGAAAAATATGTGTTCCTGGTGGGTCTCTCGGCCACCACGGCATCAATGCGCGTCACGCTCGGCGCGGTACGCAGCCAGCCGCAGTCACGCGCTTTTCTGTTGCAAGTGATGCAGGAAGCCGTGGCCGTGGGCCGCGCGCATGGCGTCGCCCTGCCGGCAGACTATGCCGCCAATCGTCTCGCCTTCGCCGATACCCTGCCGGCGAGCATGAATTCGTCGATGCACCACGATCTCGCCAGCGGCAATCCGCTCGAGGTGAACTGGCTCTCGGGCGGCGTGGTGCAGTTGGGCCTAGAGAAGAATATTCCTACGCCGGCCAACAGTGCGGTGTGCGGCATCCTCGCGGTGCATGCGGCAGGCACCCGTGGTGCGGCGGCATGAGATGCGAGGCGTGGCTTTGCGCGGCTGGCACCCCCCGGCAGGCGCTTGCAATTCTCAGGCGGCTGACGTAGTGCGCATGATGCGATGCCCCTGACTTAACGCTCCTGACTTAACGCCTCTGACGTAAAGCACCCGGCGTAACCCACATTTGATCCAGGAAGGCCTGCATGATCACCGTCCACCATCTGAACAACTCACGCTCGCAGCGGGTGCTCTGGCTGCTCGAAGAGCTGGGCCTGCGATATGAGGTCCAACGTTACGAGCGCGATGCCAAGACCATGCTGGCGCCGCCCGAACTCAAAGCCGTGCATCCGCTCGGCAAATCACCGGTGATCACCGACGGCAAGATCACGGTCGCCGAGTCGGGCGCGATCATGGAGTACCTGCTCGATACCTACGGCAAGGGCAAAGACGCGTCCGGCCTGCGTCCGCCCGCCGGCACGCCTGAGCGCCTGCGCTTCACCTACTGGCTGCATTACGCAGAAGGCTCGGCGATGACGCCGCTGCTGCTGGCGCTGATCTTCGGCCGTCTGCCCAAAGCGCCGATGCCGTTCTTCGTCAAGCCAGTGGCCAAGGGCATCGCAGCGGGGGCGATGAAGTCTTTCATCCAGCCGCAGATCAACGCGCATCTCGACTACATGGAAGCCGAGCTGGGCACGAGCGAATGGTTTGCGGGTGACGTGTTTTCGGCCGCCGATATCCAGATGAGCTTTGCGCTCGAAGCGGCGGCGGCTCGTGGCGGCCTCAACGCATCGCGTCCGAAACTGGCCGCGTTCCTTACGCGTATCCAAGCTCGCCCCGCCTACAAAAAGGCGCTTGAGCGCGGCGGGCCGTACGAGTTGATGAAATGACAGTGGGTGACATGATTCGTGCGCGCGCGCGACAGCGCCGGGACTACAATCCTTCTCCATGAATGCCCCCGCCGAACCCCTGCGCTGGCCTGCACGCGAACGCCGCGTCTCGTTGCAGGAAATTCTCGACTCGCTGGTGATCGAGAAAATCGTCGCGCCCGATGCAGCGGAAAAAATGCGTGCCGATGCGCGTCTGAAAAAGACGGCGCACCATCCGCTGGAATTGGTCGCCGATCAGAAATGGAAATCGCTCGCGGAAGGCAAGCTCCTCACGCTCGACTGGCTCACCGAGTGGATGGCACGGCGTTCAGGCATGGAGTATTTCCACATTGACCCGCTGAAGATTGATTTCACGCGCGTCGGCGACACCATGTCGATCACCTACGCGCAGCGTTTTTCGATGCTGCCGGTGGCGATCAATTCCAAGGAACTGACGGTCGCCACCTCCGAGCCTTTCCTCGCCGAATGGGTCAAGGAACTGGAGCCAATGCTGCGGCTATCGATTCGCCGCGTGGTGGCCAACCCGGCAGACATCACGCGCTACACCAGCGAGTTTTTCACGCTGGCCAAGTCGATCAAGGGCGCCAACAAGGATTCGAATTACGAATCGGGCATCAACAATTTCGAGCAACTGGTCGAACTCGGCAAGACCGGCAAGACCATCGATGCCAACGAGCAGCATGTCGTGCGCGTGGTCGACTGGCTGCTGCAATACGCCTACGCACAGCGCGCCAGTGACATTCACCTCGAACCGCGCCGCGATCAAGGCGTGGTGCGCTTTCGTATCGACGGCATCCTGCACCAGGTGTACCAGGTGCCCAACGCGGTGTTCGCAGCGATGACCTCGCGCATCAAGATTCTGGGCCGCATGGATGTCGCCGAGAAGCGCCGCCCGCAGGATGGCCGCATCAAGACGCGTACCGCCGATGGCCAGGAAGTCGAATTGCGTTTGTCGTCTCTGCCGACTGCCTTTGGGGAAAAAGTCGTGATGCGGATTTTCGACCCCGAAGTATTGGTGCGTGATTTCGCCCAGTTGGGTTTTTCGGAGGACGACAAGAAAAACTGGAACACGATGACCGCGCGCCCGCACGGCATCATTCTGGTAACTGGCCCCACCGGCTCCGGCAAAACCACGACGCTTTACTCGACGCTCAAGGCACTGGCGACGCAGGAGGTGAATGTCTGCACGATTGAAGACCCGATCGAAATGGTCGAGCCGGCGTTCAACCAGGTGCAGGTGCAGCCGGGCCTCGACTTCTCGTTTTCGGAAGGCCTGCGCGCCCTGATGCGGCAGGACCCGGACATCATCATGGTGGGCGAGATCCGTGATCTCGAAACCGCCGAGATGGCAATCCAGGCGGCGCTTACCGGCCATCTGGTGCTCTCCACCTTGCACACCAACGACGCGCCCGCGGCCATCACACGTTTGCTCGACCTCGGCGTGGCCTCGTATCTCATCAACTCCACCGTACTCGGCGTAATGGCCCAGCGGCTGGTGCGCACGCTTTGTCCGCATTGCAAGGCGCCGTCCGAGCTGCACCACGAAAAATTGTGGAACGAAATGGTCGCGCCGTTTTCCTCGCCGGTGCCGACCGGTGTGTACAAACCGGTGGGCTGCCTCGAATGCCGCAACACCGGCTACGCAGGCCGCATGGGCATTTACGAAGTGCTGATGCTGACCTCCGAGGTCAAGCGCCTGATCACTGCCGAGACCGACATCGCCAAGCTGCGTGAACAGGCCTATCACGAGGGCATGAAACCGCTGCGCGTATCCGGCGCACTCAAGATCGCTGCGGGCATGACCACGTTTGATGAAGTGCTGCGGGTCGCGCCGCCGGCGGGTGCAGATAGTTGAGCGGCCTGCATGAAGGGCGTGCTTGGCCGTCACGTTGAACCGATGCATCTGCGCTTCTTCTTCTTTCACACCGTTTGAGCCATCCATGCAGATTGACAGCGCGCGCGTCAGACACTATCTGAGCGGATTGCAGCAGAGCATTGTTGCCGGCCTCGAAACGCTCGACGGCAAAGTCTTCATTCGCGACGACTGGCAGAAAGCGCCCGGCGAAGCACTCGGCGGCAACGGCATTGGCCGCATGCTCGAAGAAGGCAATCTGTTCGAGCGTGCCGGCGTCGGTTTCTCGCATGTCACCGGGAAAGCCATGCCGGCCTCGGCCACGGCGCACCGTCCGGAACTTGCGGGTCGCGGTTTTGAGGCGATGGGCGTGTCATTGGTGCTGCATCCGCGCAACCCCTATTGCCCCACGGTGCACATGAACGTGCGCATGTTCATGGCGCGCAAACCCAACGAGGCGGATGTGTGGTGGTTCGGCGGCGGCATGGACCTCACGCCCTATTACGGTTTCGAAAAAGACGCGGTGCGCTGGCATGGCGCCTGCAAGGACGCCCTCGATGCGCATGGCAGCGAGTGGTTTCCAAAATTCAAATCCTGGTGCGATGACTATTTCGTGCTCAAACACCGCAAGGAGCCACGCGGCGTGGGCGGTGTTTTTTTCGACGACCTGTGCGTCGCGAACACCGCCGAAGGCTTTGAGAAAAGTTTTGCCATCATGCAAAGCATTGGCGATGCGTTTTTGCCGGCCTACCGCGACATCATCCTGCGCCGCCGCGACACGCCCTGGGGCGAGCGTGAGCGCGACTGGCAGTGCCTGCGGCGCGGGCGCTATGTGGAGTTCAATCTGGTGTTTGACCGCGGCACCCTGTTTGGCCTGCAATCGGGCGGACGCACCGAGTCAATCCTGATGAGCATGCCGCCACTGGTGAAATGGCGTTACGACTATCAGCCCGAGGCCGGCTCGCCGGAGGCACAGTTGCTGTCGGATTACTTGATCCACAAGGACTGGGTTTGACAATCTTTCCGCGTAAACTCAAATGCCGCTTGATAGTCTGCTTGTTCATTTTTGATAGGAACGTGATGCGCCGCGCTGTGCTCTGGATTTTGTTGCTGCTGACGCCGCCAGCGCAGGTGTGGGCGCAGACCGCCTACCCCAATCGCCCGGTGCGCATCATCGTGCCCTACACAGCCGGTGGCTCGGCCGACTTCATGGCGCGCCTGATCGGCCTCAAGTTGACCGAAGCGTGGGGCCAGCAGATCCTGGTGGAGAACCGCGGCGGGGCCGGCGGCAACCTCGGCATGGAAGCCGCGCAAAAATCCGCGCCCGATGGCTATACGCTGGTGATGGTCAACAACAGCCAGGCGATCAACGAAAGCCTTTACACCAAGCTGCCGTTTGACCTGAAGAAAGACTTTGCGCCGGTGATGATGGTGGCGTCATCGCCGATGGTGCTGGCGGTGCATCCGCGTGTGCCGGCCAATACGGCGGCTGAGTTTGATGCACTGGTGCGCAGCCAGCCTGGCAAATTCTCCTACGGCTCGTGCGGCGTCGGCACACCCATGCATCTGGCCGGTGAGTTGTACAAGTTCCTCACCAAGACCTTCATTGTCCACGTGCCTTACCGCGGTTGTTCACCGGCCACGCTCGACACGATTGGCGGGCAGCTCGACGCCGTGTTCGCCACCACCGCCACGGTGCTGCCGCACGTGCGCGCGGGCAAGCTCAAGGCGATTGCCCTGACCACCGCCAAACGCACGCCCGCTGCCCCAGAGATTCCGCTGTTCCGCGAGTCCGGCGTGGCCGGGCTGAAAGATTACGAAGTCGATAACTGGTACGGCCTGATGGCGCCGGCCGGCACGCCGCGTGAGGTCATCGCGCGCATCGAGTCCGAAATTCGCAAGGTGCTTGCGGCTCCCGATGTGCGTACGCGCATGGCCGCTGTCGGCATCGACTCCTACGTCACGACGCCGGATGAATTGATGTCGCTGTTGGTTGGCGACATCGAGAAGTTTGCCAAGGTGGTTCGTTTTGCCAACATCAAAGGGGATTAAATGATTGACCGGCTGCAGGTTCAATGGTTTGTCGAGCACGCACTGCGTGAGGATATTGGCTTCTGTGACCTCACTGCCCAACTGGTGATCCCGGCGCATGCGACTGCCGAATTCGCGATCAACGCGCGCCACGCCATGACCATCGCCGGCATGGACATCGCCGCCGCCGTGTTCCGCCGTTATGTGCCCGAGTGCAGGATCGAACTCAAGGTGCAGGACGGCGCCCGCGCCGCCAAAGGTGAAGTGCTGGCGCGCGTCACTGGCGAGGCGCGCGGCCTGCTCTCGGCCGAGCGCACCGCCCTCAATATTCTTCAGCATCTGTCCGGCATTGCCACGCTCACAGCACAATACGTCGACAAGATCGCCGGCACACGCGCGATTCTGCTCGACACCCGCAAGACCACACCGGGCCTGCGCATTCTGGAAAAACATGCGGCGCAAGTCGGTGGTGCAAAAAACCATCGCCTCGGGCTGGCCGATGGTGTGATGATCAAAGACAACCATATCGCCGTGTGCGGCTCGATCAAGGCGGCCGTGGCGCGGGCGAAAAAAGGCATTCCGGTGCTCACCAAAATCGAAGTCGAGGCCGACCGTCTCGATCAGGTGGCCGAGGCGCTTGAGGCCGGTGCCGACATGATCCTGCTCGACAACATGTCTCTCGACATGCTGCGCGAAGCCGTGCGCATGACCGCTGGCCGGGTGCCGCTGGAGGCCTCGGGCGGCGTGAATCTGGACACGATTCGCGGTATCGCTGAAACCGGTGTGGACTACATTTCCGTCGGCCGCATCACCCAGTCTGCCCCGGCGGTGGACATTGGTCTGGACGAAATCATCAACGTCTGACCGGAGATTGGTATGCGGTCGGTTGCAGTGTTTTGTTCGGCGTCGGAGGGATTGCCCGCGGTCACGCAGGATTTGGCGCGTGATCTGGGCCGGTTGTGTGGCGCGCGCGGCATCCGCGTCGTCTACGGTGGCGGTGCACGCGGCTTGATGGGGGTGGTAGCGCGTGCCGCGCACCAGGCTGGTGGCGCAGTGTGCGGCTTCATGCTCGATGCCTTGCGCAACCGCGAGGGTGCAAACGTCGGCATCGGCGAGTTGCACTTCGTGTCCACCCTCGATGAACGCCAGCGCTCGATCTTGCGCGAAGCACAAGCCGTCATTGCGTTGCCCGGTGGCATCGGCACACTCGACGAACTCACACAGGTGTTGACACTGGATGACATCGGTCTCGCGCACAAGCCGGTGTGCCTGTGCGATGCAGATGACTTCTGGGATCCGTTTTTCGCAATGATCGAGCAGTTTGATGCGTATGGTGTGATCCGTCCGTCATTGCGGCGGGATCTGATGCGCGCCCGTGGTGCTGCCGAGGCGCTGGCGCGTTGCGCTGCGGCACTGGATGAGAGGCGAGCCGCGGAGCATCTCGGATAAAATCCATTTCCCTCTTGCCCGATTCTGCGCAACGCCTTGTCCACCAACACCTCCGAGCCGATCGGCATTCTGGGCGGCACTTTCGACCCGATTCACTTCGGCCACCTGCGCCTCGCTGAAGAGTGTGCCGATTCACTGCGGCTCAATCAGGTGCGGCTGGTGCCGGCCGGCAAACCGTGGCAGCGCTCGGGTCTGATTGCACCGATTGAACACCGCGTTGCGATGGCGCGCCTCGGGGTCGAAACCAACCCGCGCTTTCAAGTCGATGCGCGCGAGGCCGAAGGGCCTGGCCCCACCTACACCGTCGATACGCTGGCAAGCTTCAGACAGGAATTCGGCGACGCACGCCCGCTGGTGATGATCGTCGGCTCCGACCAATTTGTGAATCTGCCGACCTGGCACCGCTGGCAAAAGCTGTTCGAGTTCGCGCATGTCGCGGTCGCGCGCCGCGCCAACGAGCCGTTCGATCTCGGCGAGTTGCCCGCCGCCCTGGCGGCGATGGTGACGCATCGCCTGACCAACGACCGCAGTGCGCTCTCTGAACCGGCCGGGCGCGTCTTCAGCATCGAAATGACGCCGCTCAAAATTTCTTCTTCGCAGATACGCACCTTGATTCGCACGCGCGTCTCGGCGCGCTATCTGCTGCCCGCCGCCGTGTACGAGTATATTGGCGAGCACGGTCTCTACCAGTGAGGTGAATTTGGACATCAAGCATCTGCAGGAAATCATTGTCGACGCGCTCGACGACATCAAGGCGCGCGATATTGCGGTGTTCGACACCACCAAAGGGTCGGCTGAATTCGACCGCGTCATCATCGCCACAGCCGATGTGGCACGCCAGACCAAGGCAATGGCGCTCAACGTGATCGACAAGGTCAAAGCCGCTGGCGGACGCATCGTCAGCATGGAAGGCGGCGGCAGCGGCGAGTGGGTGCTGGTCGATTGCTCCGACGCTGTGGTTCACATCATGCAGCCCGCCGCACGCTTGCACTACAACCTCGAAGAGTTGTGGGGGCAGAAGAAGATCAAGGTGCTGACGGCAGCAGAGAAGGCCGCTGAAGCTGCGAAAAAAGTAATCGAGAAAGCCAAGAGCGCAGCCATCGCTGCAAAAGTTGCGAAGAAGCTGCCGGTAGCGAAATCAGTAGCCAAAAAAGCGGCCACGAAGAAGGCGGTGACAAAAGCAGCGGCACCCAAAAAAGCCGTTGCAAAAAAATCCGTAGCAAAAAAGTCCGTGCCGAAAAAAGCCGCTGCAAAAAAGGCCGTGACGAAGAAGGTGGGAACCAAGAAGGCAGCCCCCCAAAAAGCCACCGCTAAAAAGGCAGCCCCCAAAAAGAGCAGCGCCAAGAGCACCGCCAAAAAGTCCGGCACCAAAAAAGCCCCGGCCAAGAAAGCCGCCGCCAAAAAATCTGCCGCGAAGCCTGCCGCAAAGAGCATCAAACGGGCAGCCAAAAAAGTGGCCAAGCAGAGCGCCGCTAGAAAACCGGCGAAGCGTTGATTCCCAACGCCTGACCGCACCATGTCTGGCCACGCGATCGCCGCCAGCCGCCGCCGTTTTCTCGGCGAGGCCGCAGCACTTGCCGCAGGCGCGACGCTGGCACCAGTCGCACACGGGCAGTCATCGTCGCGTGGCCGCTTGTTCGATTGCCACTGCCACATCATCGACCACCGCTTCCCGGTCATTGCGAATCAGGGCTACACCCCGCCCCATTTCCCGCTCGATGTGTACCGCGCGCGCGCGGCCCTGCTGCGCGTCGAGGGCGGTGCCGTGGTGTCTGGTTCATTCCACGGTTTCGACCAGACCTATCTGCGAGCAGCACTGCAAAAGCTTGGCAACGGCTGGGTTGGCGTGACGCAAGTACCCAGCGATTTTCCCGACAAGGACATCGTCGAACTCGAATCACTCGGCGTGCGCGCCCTGCGCTTCAATCTCTTTCGCGGGCGCATCGATGGCGTTGACGATGTCGTCAGCCTCGCACGCCGCGCCCACGCCGCCGCTGGCTGGCATGCCGAAATCTATGCCGATGCCGCCACCCTCGCGCCCCACGTCGCCGCACTGTCCAAACTGCCGCGCATCGTGATCGACCATCTGGGCATGACCGAGGCCGGCCTGCCGGTAGTACTCGATCTGGTGCGCGCCGGCGCAAAGATCAAGGCCACCGGCTTTGGCCGCGTGAAAATGGATGTAGCCAGCGCCATCGAGCGCATTGCCAAGGTCAACCCGGCAGCGCTGATGTTTGGCACCGACCTGCCCTCAACCCGCGCCGAGCGGCCATTTTCGGTGGACGACATCAGCCTGATCGAGCGCGTGCTCGGTGCCCAGCTCGCGGCCAAAGTGTATTGGGACAACGCCGTCGAGCTGTACCGCCCGCCGGGGACGGAGCTGGAAGTTTGCCTTTGAACGGTGGCATTTCGGTAATAATTTGGTAGCATTTGTGGTAGCATTGTTGGTATCAATACAAGCGCTACCACGCACATGCTCGCTCAAAAAATTTCTGTGTCACTCGACCTGGGCCTGATGCAGTTCATCGATGCCTATTTGAAGCGGCATCACGAAAAGAATCGCTCACAGGTCATCAGCGACGCTCTGCGTCTGCTGCAGCGTCAGGAGCAAGAAGCGCAGTTGGAAGCCGCCTATTCAATGAGCGCCGCGTCTGACCGCCTGATCGCTGCTGAATTTTCAAGCGCCGGCAACGACGGGCTCGATCATGAAGCGTGGTGAGATTTATTTCGCTGCACTCGACCCCACGCGCGGCTCTGAAATCCAGAAAACACGTCCCGTGGTCATCGTTAGCAACGATGCCGCCAATCGCGCTTCATCGCTGGTAACCGTCGTACCGCTCACCTCGAACGTGACCCGCGTTCATCCGTTTGAAGTCAAGCTCGGCGCGCGCGAAACCGGCCTGACCAAAGACAGCAAAGCAATGGCGCAGCAGGTGCGTACCATTGACAAGGCACGCCTCGGATTGGTGCGAAAAGGGTTTGCGCCGATCGGAAAAATGCGCTTGGTGGACGACGCACTGCGCCTCCATCTCGCGCTTTGAGGCGCGTCACATCGCAAGGCCAATGCGCATCCACCTGATCACCGTCGCCAACAAGGCACCCGGTTGGGTGGTGGAAGGCTTCACCGAATACGCCAGGCGCATGCCGCCCGAAGCGCGGCTGATGTTGGTGGAAGTCAAACCCGAGCCACGCGAGGGCGGCAAGACGGCGGCGCAGATGATGGCGGCAGAAGCCAAGCGCATCCTCGCCGCCGTGCCCAAAGGCGCAACCCTGGTCGCGCTTGACGAGCGCGGGCGTGACACTGGCACCACTGCCCTCGCGAAGTTGCTCGAATCCTGGCTTGCAGGGGGTGCCGATGTGGCGCTGGTGATCGGCGGCGCCGATGGCCTCGCGCCGGAAATCAAGTCGAAAGCGTCCGTGCTGCTGCGCCTCTCCAGCCTCACCCTGCCCCATGCCCTCGTGCGCGTGGTGCTGGCCGAAGCCTTGTATCGCGCCTGGAGCGTGGTCAAGGGCCATCCTTATCACCGCGAGTGAAACATGCTCTGCATTGAACCCAATGCAATTGCTCGGCAATGACATTTCCCAAAATTTATCTCGCCTCTGCCAGCCCGCGCCGCGCTGAGTTGTTGACCCAAATCGGCGTCGCATTTGACGTGCTGCGTCTCGGTGAGTTTGCCGTGGATGAAGCCGTGCGCGAGCGCGAAGCGCCGTTGACTTACGTGAAACGGCTGGCGCGTGCAAAGGCAGTAGCCGGGGTGCAGGCAATGCGCGCGCAGCAGTTGGTGGCACGCCCGGTGCTCGCGGCGGACACCACGGTGTGTCTGGGCCGCACGATTCTGGGCAAGCCAGAAGATGCGGCAGATGCGCGGCGCATGCTGTCGCTGCTGTCGGGCAAGACCCATCGCGTGCTCACCGCGATTGCCGTAGCAAACGGCAACTCGGTCAAACTTGCCGTATCGGACTCGCGCGTTAGGTTTGCAAACCTTGCTCGTCGTGATATCGATGCCTACATCGCCACACGCGAGCCGTTCGACAAAGCCGGGGCCTACGGTATTCAGGGCTTCGCTGGCGCGTTTGTGGCGCACCTTTCAGGCAGCTTCAGCGGCGTGATGGGTTTGCCTGTGTATGAAATTTCAATACTGCTAGGATCACGCTACCGGCTTCGATAAAATCTCTTTTAGTCATTCGATTTGAATAGGCCGACCTCTGGAAACTGTTGGTGGATGAGGGTTGCAAACGTTGGCGCCCGGATAACCGCATGGATAGCGCATGAGCCAGCCATGTCCCGCGCGGAATTAGCCCTGCATCGCTGGCGCTCAAACGCTCTACGCGTGCCTGCCCTAACGACTAAGATTCAGTCCTGCCAGATAGGCGAGATGCGTGATATCCAGACTACTAGCCTGAATGTCCGCAACCCCAGCACAATGGTCCGGCAAGCTTGCCAGCATTGCGCATTGACGCAGTAATCCGTAAGCTTCACTTGCTGATCCTGGCTGCGGAGGAATTGTGGACCTGCTGGAACAATCGACGCGAATTGCCATTGCTGCCTTTTTGCATGATTTGGGCAAGCTCGCCGAACGCGCCGGCATCGAACACGGTGGCCGCCTTGATGGCAACAAGCAGACCTACTGCCCGTGGCGTCCGCTGGCACCCGGTTCAACCTCCGGCTATCACTCTCACGTTCATGCCGCCTACACCGGCATCGCGTGGGACGAGCTCGAAGCCACGCGCCATTTCCCTGATTTACGTGCCGGCGCCCTCCCGTTCGCGGCCGCCGCCAGTGAGAACGTCACCGACTCGGCCGTCAACGCCGCAGCGGCCCACCACAAACCGGCAACCTTCCTGCAATGGATCGTCGCCACGGCCGATCGCGTTGCTTCAGGATTCGAGCGTGAAAACTTTGACGAATACAACAACGCCGACGAACGCAAGAACCACTATCAAGCCAGGTTGCTCACCTTGTTCGAGCAAATGGATGCCGGCCCTGTCGCAGAAAACAGCCTCGCATGGCGCTACGCGCTAAAGCCGCTCGCGCCCCAGACTATCTTCCCGCTGAAAAAAGCCGAAACCGAACCGCAGGACAACACCACGGCCAAGGCTGAGTACCACCGGCTATGGGAAGCATTGCTGGACGGCATCAAAAAAATCCCGCGCTCGCATCTTGACAACCTGCCGCTCTGGCTGGACCACTTCGACAGCCTGTGGCTCACACTTACCCACGCCATTCCGGCAGCAACGGCGTTTGGCGTCAAGCCGGAAGTATCTCTGTACGACCACAGCAAGGCGGCTGCGGCCCTGGGGACGGCATTGTGGCGCTGGCATCAGGCCAAGGGGCAGGAAGATGCCGAGGCTCTCAAGGGCCGTGAAGGCTGGAATGTCAAAAAGTTCTTGTTGATCCAGGGTGAGTTTTCCGGCATTCAGGATTTCATCTTTACCGATGGTGCCGAAACCCAGAAGCACGCCCACAAGCTGTTGCGGGGCCGTTCATTCCAGGTCAGCCTGCTGGCTGAATGCGCTGCCCTCAAGGTGTTGGAAGCGCTGGAATTGCCGTCAACCTCGCAGATCATCAACGCTGCCGGCAAGTTCATGATCGTCGCACCGGCAACAGATGAGGCGCGAAACAGGATCGCACAGTGCCGCAGAGAATTGAACGCTTGGTGCCTTGACCAGACCTTTGGTGAAATCGGCGTCGGGCTGGCCGCCGTGGAAGCCTCATGCAACGACTTCGCAAAAAAACACTTCGGCCAACTCGTCAAACGCTTGTTTGAAGAGCTTGACGTGGCGAAGCACCAGCGCTTCGACCTGTGCGCACCGGACACCCGGTCTGCTTTCGCCGGTTATCTGGACAAATTCAACAACAACAACCTCAAACAGTGCCGCATCAATCCGCACCATCCTGCCGACAACGACGTGCGCGGCTACCCGATTTCCCGGCTGGCGGACGACCAGATTCGCATTGGCGAATTCCTCACCAAAGGGGCGCGCCTTCTGGTTTTGGGGGATGCCACAACCTACCCGAAGGCCCTGGCACTCGATTACTTCGGTTACCGCATCGCGTTCGCCAGAGACCAGGATCAGTCCGGCAAGTTCGGGCAGGATGCGCGAGACCACAACCTCGTGCGCTGCTGGGATTTTGACGCGCCCGATGCGAATGGCAATCTGTGGCGCGGCTATGCCCGGCGCTTCGTCAACACCTATGTGCCGGTGTGGAATGAAACTGACCAGACGCTGGTGGGCCACGGCCGCTACACGCGGGTTGGTGAAGAGGCGCGCGGCGAAACTGATCCCGGAAAAATCAAGACGCTGCACGCCATTGCCTGTGAAGACGGCCGCCCCCTCAACGACAATGCGAACAACAACGGCAAATACGTTGGCGAAATTGCGCTGGTCACCATCAAGGGTGACATCGACAATCTCGGCCAATGGCTGCAAACCGGCCTGCAGGAACCCACCTTTGCGAAGATGGCCTCGCTGTCCCGGCAGATCAACGCGTTTTTCGCGATCTGGCTACCCTGGTATTGCGAGCACGGCGACACGGGCGATGGCATCAACCGCTTTCGCAACACCTACACCGTGTTTGCCGGTGGTGACGATTTTTTTCTGATCGGCCCATGGGAATCAACCATCCGGCTGGCGGGCGAGATGCGAGCGAAATTTGCCGAATATGTTGTCAACCCGCACATCACTTTTTCCGCTGGCATGGTGATGACGCATCCCGACACGCCCCTGCGGCAATTGGCGCAGAAAGCCGATGAAGCGCTGTCCAAAGCCAAAACCTTTACCAAGGACAGCAAGACGCCACAATCGAAAGATGCCGCTCACCTGTGGGGCCACACCTGCTCCTGGGACGGCTGGCGCGAACTGATGAACGGACGCCTGTCCAAGCTGGAGGCCCTCATGGAGCGATCCGGGGATGCCC
>JANNCZ010000592.1:0-11188 GCA_031387185.1 Burkholderiales bacterium | reverse complement strand
CAGGCTCAGCTTGGCCGGCACGCGTTGTATGGTACCCGGCTGATCGAGGCGTGGAATGCCGAATTGCACATCGCTTGCAAGGCCCACCTCGGTACCGCCCCCGCCCGCACCGGCGGTCTTGAAGAACAGCGTCACGTGACCATTGGCCGAACTGATGAAGGTGTTGACCGGTGCGGGAATCGGCAGCGTGAGCTTCTGCACGTCGGCGTAAAACGCCAGGCCGCCGCCGGCTGGGTCGATGCCGCCACCGAGCACCAGGTCGCCACCGGCTGGCAACCATGCCGCAATTGGGCGCAACGCCGCCGGGGCGTCCTGCGCAAGGTTGAGGTGGCTGACGACGGTCAGGCCGTCGTTCATCAGCACCTTGGCCGCGTCACGCTTGCCAAACAATTTGGCAATCACCTTGTCGTAAATGCGCGGATGCAACTCACTGACGCGCGCATCGCCCTTGACCGGCGAGAGGATGACGAGGCCATCGGGCAAGGCGAGGTCAGCGAACGGCCCCTTGGGTACACTCGATGGAAAAATGCGCGCCGGCGTCCAGCGCTGGTCGTTGGCGATGAACAGCACCGGCTGGGCAGTCGATAAGCCCGCCACGGCCAACTGCCCCTTGAACTCCTGGCCGTTGACGCGCCCGGTCACATCTTCAGCGGCGAGCGATACGCGTCCGCTGCCGGCTTCCCGGTTGATCAAAATGCCGCGTGCCGACAGACTCAGATAATTCGAGACGTTGATCACCGGGTAGGACAGCGGCAGCAGCGCGAGGGGATTGAACAGCGCGTCCAGTTTGAATGGCGCTGCGCCCGTTGGCGCGATCAGTTCTAGCAGCGCACCACCCTGGCCCGCGCCTTCGCCCGAGAGCCCGAAACGCGCCTTGGCGGCCTGCCCGAGGAAGGTCGCATCAGAAATCAGCGTGACCGATTTCGAGTGCACCGCGCCCTTCTTGCTCGCAGCCACTTCGATGCCGACGTTGGAGAGTTCCAGGTCGGTAAGATTGAACGAAGGCCTCCAACTCGAACTGGACTGCCCCGAAATCGTCAGCGTGGTGTCGCCCGCCGTGGTACCCGAGGTTGCGCGAGAGTAGTCGAGCACGCCCTTCATGCGCAACTCGCCACCCAGACTGCCTGCCAGCGACGCGGGCGGAACAAACGAAATGTCGGTATCGGCACGCAGCGCCCTGCCCTCCAGGTTCGCCAGCGAGAGCCGGGTGTTGGCCAACCGTACTTGACCTTCGGGCAGTCCGGGCACCAGTGTGGCGGGCAGCAGCGCTTCGAGAAAGCCGCGTAGATTGGCTCTGGATGCGGTTCTTGGCGGGGGCGTGGTTTGCGCGCCGGACTTCGGTGGCGCGCTGCTTGCCGCTGCGGCGCCTTGCGGTACGGCGCCGCCGCTGCCAATGAACTCCACCCCGCCGAACACCGGAATCGGTTGATTCATTTCAAGCGTGTCAAACAGCGCCTTGATGTCAGCGACTTCCGGGCGATTCGGTATCTCGGCAGGATTCAGACGGCCAGCAATACTGATGCCGCGCGTCAGCGGAATCACCGTCTCTGCCGTCATCAGATCACCCACCGTCTGGGTGAACAGCTTGCTTGCCGCAGGCGGCAAGTCTGACATCCTGACCTGCGACGACGCGCCGTTGCGCAAGGCGAACAAGGTGTTGCCCAGGGTCACTGCGCCCACCGCGCCCGGCAATTCAGAACCGGGTTTGAGCAGCATGTTGGGCGCAAAGCGATTCACGCTGGCAAACAGTTGCAACTCGCCTGCTGCGCCTTGCCCCACGCCCAGTCCAACCGGGGCGAGCAACACGAGGCTGCCTCTGAGCTGGCGTGAGCTTGAACTCAAGTCGCCCACCATCTGGGTCGGCGTGAGTTCGAGATTGCGCACGGTCAGATCACCCAGTGCCACGTAAGGCAGCGCCGCCGCCAGCCGGTCGACACCGGGCAGGCCAGTCAGCAACACCGGGCCCGGCACGCGGAACAGCCAGTCGGCCACCTTGAATTCAGTGCTCGCAGCTTCGGCTTCATAAGTCACACTGCCGAGCACGTCCATGGTCTGACTGCCCACCACACTCTCAGTCCACACCGTGCTGGTGAGCGTGCGCTTGCCGTCCTTCTGGCCGAAGGTGCCGGCGGAGGCGTACTTGCGAATTTCAAGGAAAGGAATGCCGAAGGCAGGCTTCCAGCCGGTGGCCGGTTTGACTTTGGCCATCGCCTCCTTGAGCTTGCGCACGCCTTCGGCGATGGCAGCCTCGACGGCCGGGCTGGCGCGGGCCACCAAGGCTACTGAGGCGGCGTTACCGGGAGCAGCGCGTCCGGCGGTGCCGGTGGCGGCACTCCCGGAGGCAGCGCCTCCCGCATTGCCGGCGCCTGCGCTGCCGGTTGCGCCTATTGCGCCGGTTGCGCCCGCTGCGTCTGCCGTGGACAAGGTCACTTTCTCGAGTGCGGCGAACGCCGCGTCGCCCACCTGATCGACGTTGAGGGCGGTCGAACCAGCGAAGCCGATTTCGATATTCGAATTCGGCGTCACGCCCTTGCACAACACGTTGAGGTCGCCCCTGGCGCGCAGCTTGGCAGCCATCGCGATGTCCTTGATGCCGGCAGCGTCCTTGGGCACCGAGAGCGTCATCACCGTGGTGACGGCGGGTTCGATCTGTCCGTCGATTTCCTTGAGGGCAAAACTGCTGTTGGAGAACTTGACTGCCGTGCCCGCATACGGCGGGCTGAAGCGGGGCAGGCGGAAGCGCAAATCCAGACCACTGAGGTCAATCGCTTCGGCTGCGGTGACAGCAGCGCAGGCAACATCCTTGGCACTCGGGCGCGACGGCGTGCCGGGTGCCGTGGGCGTGAACCTGGCGTGGCGCAGGGTGCTGGCCTTGAAGTTGGCCTTCACGACGTAAGCCTCTTCAGAGATGCCATACGCCGCCATCACCCTCTGCGCGTTGCCGCCATCGGCGGCATTTTTGCCGTATTGGCCGATCAGGTTGACACCGGGCTTGAGCGTGAGGGGAAAAATGCCGGCATCGGGAATCGCTTCGCGATCCAGCAAGGCCGCCAATGGCGCAGGCAACTCGGCGCGCGTCGCATACGCCACCGCCGCAGCCGATTCGGGCAGTACATACAACACCGCATTGGCCAGTCCAAAACTGCCGAGGCTGGTGCCGCGAATTTTGGGAATGTAGCTGCCGAGGTCCAGCTCCTTGTGCTGCAGGCCGATCACGGGGTGGGCCATGGCCGGCGTTTTGTAGCGCACGGCCCGCACCGGCAAGCCGTACAGCATCATGGTGCCGGCCACATAGGCGGGCGACCATTCGACTTGCGTGAGTTTGAGATTGCGGGCGCCCGGCACGTCATTGCCAACGATGTCGGCCAAAGTCAGATTGCCACTGGCGGACGCCTTGGGTACCACCGCGTCGCGTGCCTCATTGAGCGAGAGCGTGAGGTCGAGATCGACACTGGCTGCGCTGCGTGCGTTTGACGGCAACTGGCCCTTCGCCAACACCGACAATTCGAGTGATTCGAGGCTGTCCAGGCGGGCCAGCGTGGTTGCGTTCCTGGCCACGGCGAGCCGCCCGGTGTAAGCGGCGGTGTTGAGGTTGAAGCCCTTCAGGCTCACGACCTTGTCCGCTGCGGCGCGGGTGAGGGTGCCGTCGAGAGTCGCGCTGCGCTCAAGCGGATTGAGCACGATGCGCACGTCATTGAGTTCAAGGGTCTCGATGGTGGTTCGGGGTGCGGGTGTTCCGGATGCGGGCGGCCTGGCCGGCGCTGCGCGCCCGTCGGTTTGGGGCAGCGAATCTGCTGCCGGTGCGCGCACGTTCAACGCCAGATTGGCCGTGATGCCGATCGACATGGCGAGCGGATCGGCTGGCGCCAGAGTGAACGACCACGCAACGTTCCTGACGCGCGCCGGGCCAAACTGCTTGCCCTCCAGATCCTTGATGGCGCCCTCGAATTTGAGACCCTCAATCAGCTTTGGGCCGTACTTGGCGGACAGCGCAGAAAGGGTGCGGGCGGGTGCAGCCGCCACCACCTGCCGTTCACTGGGCACCACCTCCTTGAACAAGGCCGGGTCCACGTTCTTGGCCGTCAGCGGCACTGCCGCCGCATTGGTGCCGAGCAGACCCATGGCCGCCTTGCCATTGGCGATGACGCTGACATCAACCGTCGAGAGCAGCGTGATGCCCGGTGCTGGCGCAAAATCCCCGAGGTCGTCGCGCCTGAGCAGCGATTTCATCTGTGCGGCATCGGCAGGTGCAGCCTTCAGTCCGCCATTGCGCGCGGGGGTAAACGCGATCAGCACATTGGACAGGTTGAAGTTTTGCGCGATTGTTCCTTGCAGGTCGGGGAGGTAGTCGCTCACGCCCCACTTTTCGTGGAAGATGAGCAGATTGGCCGGCCCGCCGGGCCTGGGGGTGTAGCGCACCACTTTCGCCGGCAGGCCGTTGAGGAAGGTGTCGCCGTGCACCAGGGTGGCGGGCTTGGCCGCATCGCCGCCAGTGATCTTCACCATCGTGCCGGCCAGCGTGGGCGGCAGCGCGATTTCCGTGCCGGCGAGATCCGCCAGACGAATCGGCTTGCCAGCACCCGCCTGCCCTGCAGTGGCCGGTTTTTGGGCGGCATTCGTTTGGGCCGCAATCGCGGTGGTGCTTTTTGGCGCGAGCGCGGCGCGCAATACCCATGAGCGGTTGTTGACGCCGAACGCACGGCCATCACGATCCACGCTAACGGCGGTGAGATGACCCGGCATCAGCGCCCACACCCCGGTTTGCGGGTCGCGGTGGTGCAGGGTGCCCCCGCCTTGCGCCTCGTTGAGTTGTTTGCCGATGACGTACAAATCGCCGGCTGCGCCACCGACACCGACATCGCTTCCCGGCGGGGCTTTGGCGTCCTCGATCCAGGCATTCTGTGCGTAGACAAACAGGCGGCCGTTGCGGTCCAATGCCCACGGGCGGCCCTGCGGATCAACGTCAATGCGCTCGACCCGTCCCGGGATGTCGCGCCAGGTCATCGCACGCCCGGACGGATCGAACGCTGCTGTCATAACGGCCCGATTGCCACCGGCGGATTGCGCGTCGGCGAGCCAGATTTGCCCACCGCCCACGCCCACGTCGGCGGCGCGCATGCCAGTGGGCCGCCACTGGCCCTGACGATCATTGGTGGTCACCACCAACTCACCGCTTTTCGTGAGCGCCGCCGCGCCCTGGCTTGACGCATCGATGCGCGCAAGGTCGTTGCGGCTACCATGCGGCTCCCAAACATTGCGCCCCTCGATCCAGCGGTAGGCGCGGCCGTCCGCGCCGACATACCAGCGCTGCCCATCTTCACTGACGGCGGCGTCCACTGCGCGGGTGCCCAGTTGCACCCAGTCGGGCGGCAGCAGCGCGCTGGTTTGTGCGTTCGCTTGCACGCTTGTCTGTGCGTTCGCTGCTGGCGGGTTCGACGTTGCGCTCGATGACGGGTTCGATGGCGAGTTCGATGGCGCGCTGGTTTGCGCCACGCCCGGTGCAGCTGACAGTTGCGCGAGAACCAACAGCGGGAGCGCCAGCAGTTTTGAAACCATTCTGATATGCATGGGTTGGCCCAATTTTTATTGCGCGATCAACACGCGTTGGCTGGAGGGAAAATTTGCGACGACCGGTTTGCCTTTGGACGTGACGGCGACGCGCGTCAATCCGGATTGACCGGTAAAGACAAACACTTTTTGCGCCTTGTCCCACTTCTTGAGACGTCCGGCCAGGTCAATGATGAAAGCGCTGCCGTCCTTGCCGACACCGATGTCCTGCGCCTTGTCGGAATCGAGGACATTGCGTTTCTCGAAGGTGTTGCTCGACTGCACGAATTCGTAAACGTCTGACTCGAAGCTGGTGGCCCACAGCACGTTGCGTGTCGCGCCGACGCCGATGCGCGCGAACTTTTGGTCGGCGCGGCGCGTGAAGGCGGCGCCGGCGTTCACGCCGATGCCGATAAAGTTGATTCTGCGCTCGGGGAAGATGGCGGCAATCCAGTTGTCGAGCGTCACGTCCATGTCGAGGACGGTGGTGAGGTCCCGTGTGTTGGCTGTCACCTGGTTGGAGCGCAGGTCGGATTCGCCCAGCGCCAACCCACCCAAGTCAAAAAAATCGGCGGTGGGGCCGGTAAAGGTGGCGGTGTCGTATTCGTTCAGGTAGTAGCGCGCGCAGGCCCGCGTGATCCCGTAAAACGCTGCGACGGCTGGTGCGCCGGCAAGGGTTGGCGTCGTCGTACCAAATGCCACCGCGCGCGCTGCCAGGGCCATCTGATATTGCACGCGTCTGAGGTAATCGAGGTGGATGAAGCGCCGCTGCGACGGGCTGTAGATCCAGTTGCGGCCTTGCCAGCCGGTGGTACGCGAACGGCAGGGGTCGGCATTGGCGTCGAACCCGGTGACGATGATCTGGTCATCCAGTCCGACCGTGAGGTCATTGAGTCCCGCCCCGAGATTCGGGAAGCCCGGCGCGGCGGTGGGTACGTCAACTGCGGTAAACGTATACGCCAGCGTGATGCCGCCGGTGGTGGTGGCGACCGCATCGGGCACCGTTACATTGGCCGTCGCTTCAGTCGCTTTGGCGAGAGTCAGATCCCCGTTTTCATCGCGCTCGAACAGCCGCGCCGCCAGCACATTGCCATTCTTTTCGATGATCCAGGGCCGGTCGTTCGGCCCAATCGCGACGCGGGCGACGCTGGTGCGCCGTTGAATCTCGAAGCCGCCGGTGCGCGGGTTGTAGCGTTGCAGATTGCCCTGGGTGTCGACCGCGTACACCGTACCGCCGGGGCCGACGGCAATGTCAGCGACCGCAAGGCCGCGCCGCTCACACTGCGCGGCCTTGTCGCACGCAAACAATAGCCCGGCGTTGTTGCGGTACCAGAAGCCGCCGTCCGGGGCTGCCGCTACCAAGTCGACGTTGCCGGCCAGGCGCGTGTAATTGACGGCGTCACCCTTGAAGTCGAGCCGGTATAACTGGCCCGCCGTCGAGATCGCCAGGGTGACGGCATTGCCGTTGGTCGAGAGATCCACTATCGGATACTGCAACGGCACTCTGCGCCACGCGCTGCCGTCGTGCCGCAGCAGCACGCTGCTGCCATTGGCACCGAGCGGCAAGCCGGCCTCGCCTACTTCAATCTGCGGGAGAGACCCGGGGAAACTGTTGAAGCGGCGCTGCGCGTTGGACCAGCGCACCAGGCCGCCACTTGCGGTGGTGCCGAATACGCTGCCGTCGTAACCAATTGCCAGTGCGCTCAGATTGGCGGCGGCTGCAACCTGCACGAACTCCAGGGATGAAAGATCGGGCACGATGGCCCGGTCCGCTGTGCCGCTCAGCGTGCGGCTGCGCAAGGCCAGATCGGCGTTGACAGCGCCGGGCGGCCCGGGTGGCTTGATCTCCGGCCCGGCGTACTGGATGCCCTTGGCGTAGAGCCTGCCGTCTTCGTCAGCACGCCACAATTGACCCGCGCCCACCGCGATGGTGCTGACCTGCACGGCACCGGCGACTTCGTTCCAGCGCACCTCCGCCTCGACCCATTCGTACACTTTGCCATCGCGTCCGGCGATGACCACATTACCGAGGGCGTCGGCCGCAATGTCGCGCGCGCTGCCGGGCACGCTGATCCAGGCATCACCCAGCCGGCGCGCTATCGCGCCGTCACTGCCGACGGCCCAGATCAGCCCGCGCGCATCGACCGCCACCCGCGCGCCGGTGCCGGTCAACGCGGTCCAGCTCGACTTGGCCGGGTCGTATTGCGCGAGGGAATTGGTATTGGTGGCGACCACGATGCTGCCGTCGGGTGCAGCGGCAAGGGCGATGGCACCGGCACCCACGGTGCGCCAGGACGTGCCATCGAGGCGTTGCAGGTTGGCGCGCGTGTCAAGCGCCCAAAAGTTGCCCGATGGGTCAATCGCCAGGCGCGTCATGCCCGTGCCGACCGGTTGCCAGGAGCCGGACACCGCATCGCGCCGGTAGATCACGCCGCTTGCGTCAATTGCGCCAACCACGCCGCGCGCAGTGCGCCCGCCCAGCGCAATCTGCTTTGCCGTACCCGCCGGAGGCGTAACCGTGCGCCAGGCATCGACCGTCAGTTGCGCGTGCAGCGTGCCCGCTACGATCAGAATCAGCAGCGCCAGCGCTGCGGTCAGCAGCCGTTTCATGTCAATGCGTTCCAGTGGCTTCCGATAGCTGACGGCTGCCGCTTAATACGCCGACAGCCGCTCGCGCCGCCGCGTCTAGAAGAACAGGAAGTTCTTGATCGCACCGAGACGCTGCTCGTGGGTGTCGCGCGCGTTCCAGCGCTCAAGGGCGAAATCGCCAGTCTTGAATTCCTGAAACAGGCGGTTGCCTTCGACGGACGCCATGCTCTCGGTAAGACCTGATAGAGGCACGAACCAGTTCTTGTTGCGCGTCTCGAACTTGTCCATTGATTTTTCGAAATCACTCAGACTCGCTTCGGTCTTGGCACGTTCTGCCGCACTCTGGTTGGTGAACTGCGCGCGGCGCGGCGTAATCAGGATCAGCACTGATTTTCGAAATTCGGTCGAGGACTTGCGCGCAAACAGATATTGAATGATCGGGATCTCGCCCAGCAGCGGGGTGGCATCGCGCGTGGTCTGCGTGTCTTTTTCCGTCAAACCTCCGAGCACCAGGGTCTCTCCAAAGCGCATCACGACGTTGGAACTGACATTGGTCTTGGAGGTATCGAGACGAAAGTCGAATACTACCGAGCGGCTTGGCGCGGTGATGAAGGTGCGTTCGGCTTCGACCTTGAGTTTGATGCGATCACCGGACAGGAACTCCGGAACGATGGAGAGCTTGACGCCGATCTGCTTGTTGATCGACACCGGCGCGCCGGCACCACCCGAGACGGCGGCACCGACTACGTCGACACCGGCAAAGAATTCGGAGCGCTCATTGGCCAGCGCCACCAGCGAGGGACGCGCGAGGATTTCGTTGCGCCCATTGAGCGTGTTGAAGATATTGAGCGAGTAGGTGACCGCTGGAATCGAAATCAGGCGGGTAAAGGTGCGCGTGATGGTGTTGTTGCCACCTGCGCCATCGAGCACGCGGTTGGCGGCGGAGCTCAAACCCGGTGTGCGCGCGACCGGATCGCCGAACTGCAGTTGCAGACCCGAGAGCAGGTTGAGGCCCTGGTTTTCGCTGATGTCTTCCTGTGTGCCGACGATGACCACATCGACGACTGTCATCTCGGCGCTGTTGCTTCCGCCGGATGCAATACCGGCGTTGCCGCCTGCGTTGCGCGAGCCATTGCCCGTGCCGGTTGCGCCCACGCCATCGGACAAGGCCGGTGCAGCACCCGGAATGACCGGAACCCCACCCGGCGCGGCCTGCGGCAACAGTTGGGCGAGCAAGGTGCGGCTGGCGTCGGGGCGCGCAAAGCCCTGATCGGCTTGCGCGACGCTTTGCAAAGCGGATGGGGTATCGAGCAAAGTCTTGCCGCCACTGGCCGAGTTGGGTGTGGAGCCGGGGGCGGATGCATAGACCCGCTCCCAGGCGTTGATGCGGCGCGCCAGATACTCGCCGTCTTCGGGAGAGCGCGTGCTGGTCTTGAAGCGTTCGAGCAGCTTCTTGGCCGAGGCCATGTCACCCAGGGCTGCATCGGTGACGATGGACGCACGCAGCACCTTGTCCTGCGCGACCTGGCTCTGGTTGAGCGACGCAAGTTTTTGCAGGGCGGCCTTGGCGGTGCGCGGATCGCCGCCGTAATACGCGGCGCGCGCGAGATCGTAGAGAATTTCCGGATCGCCATCTTCCATCACGGCGGCAATTGCAAATGCGCCCTTGGCCTCATCGAATTTACGCTGGTCGAGAAACGCCAGACCCTGGTAGTACATCGACAGCACGCTGGTCGGATCGAATTTGTGCGCCAGGCTGTAGCCCTGCTCGGCCAGTGAAAATTTTTCGGAGTCGCCATTGAGCGCCATCAGGTGGTAGGTCAGCGCGTTCATGAACTGCAGGCTCGAATTGCCCAAGTCGAGACGCAGGGCGGTGTTGAACAGTTGCGAGGCTTCTTCAAGGCGGCCGAAGCGCAGGGCGCTCATGCCCTCGGCGGCCAGTGCCTGCACGTCGGTCTTGACCTTGTCTCTCGGGATCGGCGCGCCCAGCTTGATCGGAATGCGGCCCCCGGCCTTGAGGTCTGCGGCGTAGTTGGGGCGGGCTGCGAACGCGCGATCCGGCTCGGTGTTCAGTGCTGACGGCGCGTTGCCGGGCGCATCAATGGTGGCATGGTTGGCGGAAAACGGCAGCCCGAAGCCTCCCATGTTGCCGCAACCGGTGGTTATAAATACACAACAAGTGATCGAAGCGACTGCACGTTTTGACATTGCATCCCCTGAGCGAAATATTTTGATTTGGTGTGACCGCTTGAATGAACCGCCTTTGCCAACCCTGAATACTAACCGCGGCGCGTCAGGCATGCAGTGGCCAAGACCCAAGTTCCGGTTCGCCGTCTCCGGCCTGGTGTACGCACTCCAACGCGCCGGCTTGGTCTGTGAAACGCGTGCTCTGGAGAAGCGCATGAAACGGGGCTCTCGGCACATGCGCCTCCAAGAGCCGCTCCTGGAGAGCCTCTCCGGGCATATTGAGTTTGAAGGGCCACGGTCACGGGCCGTGAGGTTCACAACGGCCCTGCGCGGCAGGGGGTCACGTTGGCGTCGGGTTAGTTGACGTTTACGTAAACGTAAAGTAAATTCCACCCCATGCCCAATTCACCCAAGACCCTCACATCTGCCAACCTCGCATGGGAAGCGCGCATCCGCCACGAACTTGCCACGCAAGGCGTCACGCCCCTGCTCGATATCGTGGTTGACCACTGCGCGCCGGGCCGAATCGATCTTTCGATGCCCATCACGTCCAAGGTGGTGCAGCAATACCAGGTAGTGCATGGCGGGATGGTGGCGGTGATCGCCGATTCGGCCTCGGGTCTGGCCGGCATCTCGCTGCTGGCACCTGAAGACGGCGTGCTGTCGATTGAATTCAAGATCAACCTGCTCGGGCCGGGGCGCGGCGAGCGCATGATTGCGCGCGGTGCAGTCATCAAAGCCGGGCGCACCGTGATTATTTCGAAAGCCGATGTGTATTGCGTCGAGAACGGCATCGAGACGCACACCGCGATGTTGATCAACACGCTGCTGGTGGCGCGCGGCATCGCCGGGCGCGTTCCGCCTC